>CAMEQX010000162.1 GCA_945933905.1 uncultured Clostridia bacterium | reverse complement strand
AAAAAGGCGCTTGGCGAGTGGTAAGGGACAAGGACGGCGCGGTTTCTCTCGATGAAACGGGAAAGAAATCGGGCAGGGGCGCATATATATGCCGCGACATAAAATGTTTTGAGGCGGCAAAAAAAGGCAAAAAGCTTGAACGCGCGCTTAAATGCGGCGTTCCCGATGAAATTTACGACAATATCGCAAAGGAGCTGACGTCGGATAAATAACACGCTTAGCACCGTTTGTCTTTGCAGAAGAGCGGGAAAGCTTGAAATCGGATTTGACGCGGTTTGCGCGGAGATTTCGGGGAAAAACGCGGGCGGCGCGCTGCTTGCGGCAGATGTTTCCGCGAAAACGGAAAAGGAAATCCGCTTTCTTTGCGAAAAGCACAAACGCGAGGTTTTGAAAGCCGCTTTTACGATGGACGACGCAAAAAATGCCGTCGGCAAGCGCGCGGGAGTTTTCTTCATCACGGATGAGGGGCTTTTCGGCGCGGTTAAGCGGACTTTATTGTCCGAGAGTTCGGAACATACTTCTTCAAAAAATGAATAGTCTGGAGGAATTTTACATTGCCAAGTAAACAGATAAAATACAAGGTTCAGGATGTTGCGAAGGATTTGGGAGTGGATAAAGCAGAGCTTATCGAGCTGCTTGATAAAGTTTTCCCGCTCGACAATCCGAGAAAAACAACCGCCGCTATTACTGCGGACGAGGTCGGGTATATTCTCGAGAAATATTCCCGCAAAAACGAGGTAAGCGATATCGTCAAGGCTTTCGCTTCCACAAAGGATATCAAGACCGAGAAGCCCTACGATAGCGCGAAAAAATCCGCTCCCAAGAAAAAGGCTCCCAAAAAGGAAGAAACCGAGGTTATCGAAAAGCCTGTTGAGAAGGCAGCGGAGAAGCCCGTTGAAAAGGCTGCGGAAAAGCCTGCTGAGAAACCCGTGGAGAAGCCTGTTGAGAAGGTTATCGAGAAGCCTGTTGAAAAGGAGAAGCCCGCTGAAGTGGCTCCCGTAAAGGATGCGGCTGCCACGGAAGAACCGAAGGCAAAGCCCGAGCCGCCGAAAAAGGCTGTTGAACCCGCGAAGCCCGAGCCCGTGAAAAAGCCCGAGGTTCGCGAGAACAAGGACAATCGTCAGGGGAACAACGCTCGTCCCGCGGGTAAACCCGAGCTCAAGCCGCAGATTAACAATAATAACAACGCAAACAATAATAAGGACAACCGCGCTGAAAAGCCCGCGAATAACGCAAATAATGCCAACAAGCCGAAGCCCGCTGTTAAAATGCCGACCGCGAAGCCCGCTATCGACAGCAGCAAAATCAAGGTCAACGCGCCGCCTGTTATTCAGCAGAAGCAGAAGACCGAGAACGTCAAGCACGGCGAGCACGTCACCAAAAAAGTTGACACGCGCGGAAGCTATGTTGAGCTTGACAAGTACAACGAGCGCTATGAAACAATCGCGCCCGCCGGCAAGATGAACAGCGATAATTTCCGCAGCAAGCAGAAATTTACGCAGAAATCGCAGAAAAACGGCAAGCAGTACGGAAACAAGCGCGAAACCGAGGCTCAGAAGCTCAAGCGTCTTGAGCTCGAGAGAGCGAGAAAGCAGCAGCTCAAGGTGCAAATCCCCGATGAAATCGTTGTCGGAGAGCTTGCAACCCGCCTGAAAGTAACCGCTTCCGAGGTTATCAAAAAGCTGTTCGGGCTTGGCGTTATGGCGAATATCAACGAAACAATCGATTTCGACACGGCTTCGCTGGTTGCCGAGGAGCTTGGCGCGAAGGTTGAGAAGGAAATCGTGGTGACAATCGAGGAGCGTCTTTTCGAGGACGTTGAGGATAAGCCCGAGGATTTGAAGCCGCGTTCACCCGTTGTTGTTGTTATGGGACACGTTGACCACGGCAAAACGTCAATTCTCGACTATATCCGTCACGCGCACGTTGCTTCGGGCGAAGCGGGAGGTATCACTCAGCACATCGGCGCTTACCGCGTTAAGCTGAACGACCGCGAGATGACTTTCCTTGATACACCGGGACACGAAGCGTTTACGTCTATGAGAGCGCGCGGCGCGATGATAACCGATATCGCAATCCTCGTTGTTGCGGCGGACGACGGAATTATGCCGCAGACCGTTGAAGCTATCAATCACGCAAAGGCTGCGGGAGTATCGATAATTGTTGCAATAAACAAGATTGATAAAGAGGGAGCAAATCCTGACAGAGTTAAGGAAGAACTCACGAAATACGAGCTTGTCTGCGAGGATTGGGGCGGCGATGTAATCTGCGTTCCTGTTTCCGCGAAAACAGGCGAGGGTATGGACACACTGCTTGAAATGGTGGGACTTACCGCCGATGTTATGGAGCTCAAGGCAAATCCCGACAGACTTGGTATGGGCGCGGTTATCGAAGCGCGTCTTGACAAGGCGAGAGGACCTATCGCAACGCTGCTTGTACAGAACGGTACTTTGCGCACGGGCGATGTTCTTATCGCGGGAACAGCCGTAGGACGCGTTCGTGTAATGCGTGACGACAGAGGAAGAACCATCACTGAAGCAGGACCTTCCGTTCCCGTTGAGATTATGGGACTTTCCGAGGTACCTTCAGCGGGCGACACTTTTGCCGCTGTTGAGGACGAAAAGCTTGCGAGAGAGCTTGTTGAAAAGCGCAAGCACGAGGCAAAGGAAGAGCAGTTCAAGAGCTATCAGAAGGTTACTCTCGACAACCTGTTCAGCTCAATCGAGCAGGGCGAGGTCAAGGAGCTTCCGATTATCGTAAAGGGCGATGTTCAGGGCTCTGTCGAGGCTGTAAAGCAGTCGCTTGAAAAGATTGCAAACGAAGAGGTTAAGGTTCGCGTAATTCACGGCGGCGTCGGCGCGGTAAGCGAGAGCGACGTTATGCTGGCGATGGCGAGCGGCGCGATTATCGTTGGATTTAACGTAAGACCGCACCCGTCGGCTGAGGAAACCGCGAAGGAAAACGGCGTTGAAATTCGCCTTTACCGCGTAATTTACGACGCAATCGAGGATATCACCGCGGCGATGAAGGGTATGCTTGCTCCGAAATTCCGCGAGGTTAATCTTGGACGCGTTGAGGTTCGTCAGGTGTACAAAATCACGGGCGTCGGCGTTGTCGCAGGCTCGTATGTGCTTGACGGAAAGGTTACGAGAAACGGTCAGGTACGCATCGTCCGCGACGGCATTATTGTCGGCGACGACAAGATTGCGGGACTTCAGCGCTTCAAGGACGCAGTGAAAGAGGTTGCTGCGGGCTTTGAGTGCGGCATCAGCCTTGAAAAGTTCACCGACATCAAGGAAGGCGACATTTTCGAGGCGTATGTTATGGAGGAATACAGAGATTGATATTCCTTCAGAAAAGGAGTATTTATGCCTAACTTTAATATAAAACGGCTCAACGAGGACATTTTGCGGGAGCTTTCGGCGGCGGTTTCGGGCGTAAAAGACCCGCGCGTTGCCGAAGCGTTCGTGACTATAATCCGCACCGAGCTCACCAACGATTTGTCCTACTGTAAGGTATGGGTTGCTTGTATGGGCGGCGCTGAGCGAACCGACAAGGCTTGCGAGGGAATGAAAGCGGCAAGCGGCTATTTCAAGAAGTGCATTTCGGCGAGAGTTCGTATGCGCAAGATGCCCGAGCTGATTTTCGTTCCGGACAATTCGCTTGAATACAGCGCGCACATCGAGGATATTATCTCAAAGCTGCCGAAGCCTGTTGATGAAGAGGAAAGCGAGGTTGATGATGAGAATTGACGTAAAACAAGCAGCCGATTTTCTGCGCGAAAACGACGATTATCTGATTTTAATGCACGCTTCTCCCGACGGCGATACACTGGGCAGCGGCACGGCTCTTTGCTTAGCCCTTCAGAAGTTCGGAAAACGCGCGAAGGCTGTTTGTCCCGATGAAATTCCGCATAGGTTCGATTACCTTTTCAAAGCGATTGAGCCGATGGATTTCGAGCATAAAAACGTGGTTTGCGTTGATATCGCGGACACAAAGCTGCTTGCGGAAATGAAAAAAGTCGGCGATACAGCCGAGCTTGCAATCGACCATCATTCCTCTCACAAGGATTTTGCGAAAAAGGAGTTTGTCGAGCCCGAGAGCGCGGCTTGCTGCGAGCTGATTTACGGGGTGATAAAGGAGCTTGGCGTTGAGATTGACAAGGATATCGCGAGCTGTCTTTACACGGGAGTTGCCACGGACACCGGCTGCTTCAAATTCACAAATGTTACGCCGAGAACTCACGAAATTGCCGCCGAGCTTATCGCAAGGGGCGCGGATTTTGGCGCGATAAACTACGCGATGTTTGTTGTGAAAACGCAAGGGCGCATTAAACTGGAGCAGGAAACGCTGAAAAATATGCAGTTTTTTGCAGACGGAAAAGTCGCGGTTATCACGGCTTCGCTTGCGCTTATCAACAGCCTTCCCGACATCGACACCGACGATATCGGCGCGCTTGCAAATCTCCCGAGAGAAATCGTGGGCGTTGAAATCGGCATTTGCGTTAAGGAGAAGAAGGCGGGCGTTTTCAA
>CAMEQX010000161.1 GCA_945933905.1 uncultured Clostridia bacterium | reverse complement strand
CGACAATGATTTTTCTGCCCGTCAAACCGCTGTCGCCCATAGGTCCGCCCACAACAAAGCGCCCCGTGGGGTTCACGAAATATTTTGTGTTCTCGTCAAGAAGCTCGGCGGGAATTGTGGTTTTGATGACCTTTTCGATGATATCCGCGCGGATTTGCTCGAGAGAAGCGGAAGCAAGGTGCTGCGAGGACACGACAACCGTGTCAATTCTCGCGGGCTTGTTGTCGTCGTATTCAACGGTAACCTGAGTTTTTCCGTCGGGGAGAAGATAGGGGATTTCGCCGCTTTTTCTCACCTCGGTGAGCTTTTTCGCAAGCTTGTGCGAGAGGCTAATCGGCATCGGCATAAGCTCGGGAGTTTCCGAGCAGGCAAATCCGAACATCATTCCCTGGTCGCCCGCGCCGATATCGTTTGCGTTTGCTTCTCTGCCTTCAAGAGCGTTGTTCACGCCCATTGCAATGTCGGGGGACTGCTTGTCAAGCGTTGTCATAACAGCGCAGGTATTTGCGTTGAAGCCGCTGTCTGCGCTGACGTAGCCGATATCGGTCACCACTTTTCTCACAAGCGCCGGAATATCAATCTGCGCTGTTGTGGTAATTTCTCCCATAACCATAACCATACCCGTGGTAGCGGTTGTTTCACACGCAACGCGTCCCATAGAGTCCTGAGCCAAAATCGCGTCCAGCACCGCGTCGGAAACCTTGTCGCAGAGCTTGTCGGGGTGTCCTTCGGTAACGCTTTCAGATGTAAACAGTTTTCTTGTCGTCATTTTTCTCAATCCTTTCACAAAAACAAAAACGCTCACTTTCGGAGTGAGCGGTAAAATCTACTGTCACTCCTCATCTTTCGATTAAAAAATCGCAGGATGTGGCACCTTGCTTATTATAATAAGTAGGTTGCCGGGCTTTTCAGGGACCAGTCCCCCGACAGATTATCTGCCTTCAGCCTCTCTTGATAAGGAACACATACAGTATAGCATATATAATGCCGCTTGTCAAGTGTTTTTTCGACAGCGAAAAAATTTCTTTTTCCCTCTTGACAAATCTGAATTGATGTGTTATAATCTCAATAACGAATATTTTTCAAATGCGTTGAAGAGGAACAAGACCCTCGAGCTTTTTCAGAGAGCTGCCGTTTGGTGCGAGGCAGCAGGGCAACAGGGAGATAACTCACCTCCGAGCAGAACAGGCGAAGGCTGATTGAAAAGACGGCGGTCACGGGCGGCAAGTTGGCGTGAGATGCCGATTTCAAGAAGGCTGCTAGTCTGTTTCGGGCGCTCCCGTTACAGAGCAGGCGTTTTATTGAACGCTGCGAGGTGTAAAGCGTGAGCTTTATGCGAACAAAAGTGGTAACACGGGTAATTCTCGTCTTTTGATAAGAACGAGAATTTTTTTTGTTTGAAAGGAGATTTTTATGAAGTTTACAAACAAGTACAAAAGACGTTATTTTATGCCGCCGTTCCCCTGCCTCGACTGGACGAAAAAGGAGTACATCGACAAGCCGCCCGTTTGGTGCAGTGTGGATTTGCGTGACGGAAACCAAGCGCTGATTATCCCGATGAGCTTGGAAGAAAAGCTGGAATTCTTTCAGTATCTCGTTAAGGTTGGCTTCAAGGAAATCGAAATCGGCTTCCCTGCGGCTTCCGAAACCGAGTATGAGTTCTGCCGCGCGCTGATTGAGAGAAACCTCATTCCCGATGATGTGGCTGTACAAGTCCTCACGCAGAGCCGCGAGCATATCATCAAAAAGACCTTCGAGGCGCTCGAGGGCTGCAAAAACGCGATTGTTCACCTGTACAACTCAACCTCTGTTGCTCAGAGAGAACAGGTTTTCAAGAAGTCCAAGGAAGAAATTGTCGAGATTGCCACAACCGGCGCAAAGCTGCTCAACGAGTACAAGGCGAAAACCCCCGGTAATTTCCGCTTCGAGTATTCCCCCGAGAGCTTTACCGGAACCGAGCCCGAGTTTGCTATGGAAATCTGCAACGCGGTTATCGATATCTGGCAGCCCACGCCCGATAACAAGGTTATCATCAATCTGCCCGTGACCGTTGCCGAAAGTATGTCGCACGTTTACGCGCAGCAGGTTGAATATATGTGCAAAACGCTGCACAACAGGGAAAATCTGGTTATCTCGCTGCACCCGCACAACGACCGCGGCTGCGCTGTCGCTGATACCGAAATGGGCTTGCTCGCGGGCGCGGACAGAGTTGAAGGAACGCTGTTCGGAAACGGCGAGCGCACCGGTAATGTCGATATCATCACGCTGGCGCTCAATATGTACACCCACGGCGTTGAGCCGAACCTCGATTTGTCAAATCTGCCCGAGCTGTGCGCGGTTTACGAGCGGCTCACGAGAATGACCGTTTACGAGCGTATGCCATATAGCGGACAGTTGGTGTTTGCGGCGTTCTCGGGTTCACATCAGGACGCTATCGCAAAGGGTATGAAGTGGCGTGAGGAGAAAAATCTCGAGCAGTGGAATGTGCCGTATATCCCGATTGACCCGCACGATTTGGGCAGAGAGTATGAGGGCGACGTTATCCGCATAAACTCGCAGTCGGGCAAGGGCGGTATCGGCTATCTGATGGAGCAGAATTACGGTATCGTTATGCCGAAGAAGATGAGCGAGCACTTTGGCTACACGGTAAAGAGCGTTTCCGACCACGCTCATAAGGAATTGCACCCCGACGAAGTTTACGAGATTTTCAATAATACTTATGTTAATAAAACAACACGCTTTGCAATCACCGAGGCTCACTATAAGCAGGGTGAGAGCATTTCGGCGGAGGTTACCGTGAAGAAGGACGGCGAAACGAGAGTGCTGGGCGGTACGGGCAACGGTCGTCTGGACGCGGTTTCAAATGCGCTGAAGGAGGGGCTGGGGATTGATTATACAATCTCGACTTATAATGAAAGCGCAACGGAGATGGGCTCAAAGTCGAAGGCGATGTGTATGATAGGGATAACCGTTGGTGAAGGAAAGGTTTGCTGGGGCGTGGGAGTTGATACGGATATTATCAATGCGTCGATTTACGCGCTGGTTTCGGCTATCAATAACGCGGAAATTCTCGGTTAACCGAGCGGATTTTTCGCATTTTGTGGGAATGCACCGCGAAGCGTACAAAAGTCTTTTTGGAGTTCCAAGAACCTTTTTCTTCAGAAAAAGGGTTTAAGCCGCCGGAGGCACTCGGCGCGAAGCGCCGCTATCGCGGCGAACCCGCGCTACACGCGTCAAAAGCGCTAAAGGGGTTTGGGGGAGAAACGCCTTTAGCGTTTCTAGAAACAAAGAGTTTTCCCCCAACATTTTTGTCGGCTCGAAGCCGACAAAAATGACGAAAGCTCCGTTTCGCGCGGAGCTTTTGTTTTAGTCGATATCATCGTAATTCTTGAATTCCCCGTTAAACCGAGCGTTTTCATCGAGAAAGTCTTCGGACAAAAAACGATAAGCCGTATCATCGGGATTGACGGGGATTTGGTGCTTTTTGTCATAATCTTCCTCAAAAAACCTCACGATATATTTCAGCGCAAAAGCAAACACCAAACAGAAAACCGTCGCGATAAAACCGCCAAAACCCCTTCTGAAATAAACAACCCTTACAATCGAGGAAGCAACCGAAATTATCCCCGCGATTATTCCAACGATTGAAGCGGCTTTTGTGAGAGAAGGGCGGTTTTCACCAAATCTAATCGCCATTTGGATGACGTAAATCATCATAACAACAAAAACAACAGCGGGTATGTACAACAGGAATTCCATAAAATACGCCTCCTTTAAATAAGTATAGCATAAGCACGCGCGCATTTCAACAATTTTCATAAAAAATTTTGTAGAAAATGTTGAAATATTTTTTAGTTTATGTTATAATACAATATATAGTGTAAAAATGCCTTCTGAAAGGAGTTTTTTTATGAAATGTCCCGAGTGTGCCTGCGAGGAAAGCAAGGTTATTGACTCGCGCCCGACCGAAAATAAGGTTCGCCGCCGCCGCGAGTGCATTCAGTGCGGAGCGAGGTTCACGACCTACGAGATTATCGAGGAAGTGCCGCTGATGGTCATTAAAAAAGACCACACAATCGAGCCGTTCGACCGCGAAAAACTGGTTGACAAGCTCTGCCGCGCGACCGTCAAACGCCCTGTTTCGCTGGAAACTATTGACAATATTGTCGAGGATATCGCCGCCGAGCTGAAAAATTCGCTCACGCGCGAGGTTACGTCCGATAAAATCGGCGAGGCTGTGCTGAAAAGGCTCAAGGAGGTTGACGACGTGGCGTATGTCCGTTTCGCCAGCGTTTACCGCGATTTTAACGACGTTGACAGCTTTGTTAAGATTATTTCCGAGCTGAAAGATAAAAAAATCTGAAATTTTTTCAAAAAAGATATTGACAAACATCGAAAGATGTGTTATAATCTTATGGTGTCACGGAGAGATTTGCGAAAACAAGCGAATTTCAAAGAATTTTAAAAATTTTTTAAAAAATTTGAAAAAAGTGCTTGACAAATGCAAAAAGATGTGATATAATAATCAAGTCGCCGCGAGAGAGCTTG
>CAMEQX010000160.1 GCA_945933905.1 uncultured Clostridia bacterium | reverse complement strand
TGCAATAAAATAACCTTCATTTTGTATTCTCCTTATCCTTATTTGTCCGAAAGATGCTCGTCAATCGCTCTGTGAAGCCGCTCCACAACGTCCTCGAGAGGAATTCCGTAGAGCTGCGCGCCCGCCATCGACTGATGACCGCCGCCGTCGTCAACCTTGTTTCCCATACTTTCCATAATCACCTGTACGTTGACCTTGCCCAGTGAACGCGCGCTGATGCTCCAGCCGTTTTCGATGGGATAAACCGTGAAAGACGCGTCAACGTTTCTGATATACAGCATTTCGTCCGCCGCCTGAGAACAAAGAACGCGTATTCCGGGGTACTCCTTTTCGACAATCGCGATTGCGCAGCGCCCGCGGTAAATCGTTGCCGAGGAGATAACCTCAGCCTTTTTCAGCTTGCTCTCAATCGACGTGTCAAACAGCTTCTTCACCGAGATTGTATCCGCGCCGATTTTCTTGAGATACGCCGCCGCTTCAAATGTAGAAACGCCCGAGCGCATAACAAAATCCTTCGTGTCAAGCGTAATTCCCGCGAGAAGCGCCTCGGCTTCAAGCGGCGTGAGAAGCGTGTTGCTGCTGAAATATTGGATAAGCTCCGTCACAAGCTCCGCCGATGACGAAGCGTTGCTCTCGTGGCATTTCACGGTAGCTTCGGTTATCGCGCCCGCGCTCAAGCGATGGTGGTCGATAATCACAACTCTGCTCTTCGGCGAAAGCTCGTAAAGGTCCTTGTCCTCGAGCTTTTTCAGAATGTGCGTGTCAACGATAATCAGCACGGATTTTGACGTAATCCACTGCTCCGCCTCGTCCGGCTCGATAACAACAGGCGTGTCATACTCCGAAAACCTGTCGATAAGCTGCGCGGCGTTGGTTTTGGTTCTGTCGTGAAAACGCGCAACCGTGTAAGCGGGAATTCCCATTCGTCTGATAGCGCAGGTAAGACCGATTGCCGAGCCCACGCTGTCGAAATCGCCGTATGCGTGTCCCATTATGTACACGGTATCGGCGGTGCTGATTAAATTCTTGATGTTCTCCGCGGCAAGACGGATTTTAACCTTACCTGTTCTCTCTTTTCCGGGCGAAATCGCGCCGAATGCCGTGAAGCCGTTTGAGGTCTTGACGAGAGCCTGGTCGCCGCCGCGCTCGAGCGCCTTGTCGAGCATTTCCGAAGCGAAGCGTTCTCCCTCGGCAAGCGTTGACGCCGTGTCGCCGACGCCGATTGACAGCGTAACCGCCGCTCTGTCGCGGACGATAATCTCGTGCGCCTTGTTGATAAGCGACATTTTCTCGTCAATCATCTCGTTCAGATAACGCCGCTCGAGAACAATCAGGAATTTGTCGCCCGTGATTTTCTTCAAGACCGCCTTTTTCTCGGCGAAATACTCCTCAATCAGCCTGTCAACCTGTATCGTTACATAAGCGCGCTCGGACTCCTTCGCGCCCGAAAGCAGCTCCTCATAGTTATCAACCATAACTATCATAACAATCGGCTTGCCGTTTTCAAAGTCGTTTCGGAGCTTTTTCATATCTGTGATTTCGCGGAAAATCAGCATTGTAATCGTGTCCTTCATCACATTGCCGTTATCCTTCGCGAAAACAAGTCTTTTGCGGATTTTCTCGTCAAGGGCAAACTCGTGCGGCACGGAATACACCCGAAACCACCTGTCGCCATAACGTATCTCGCGTCCGTCCGAGCCGAAAAGCTCAAGCGGCATATCGGTCACCGGGTCAATCGAGCTTTGGTCCTCGTTGGGCAGGAAAAACACCTCGTTAAAGCCGTCGTTGCTCCAGATAATGCTTCTCCCGCTGTCCACAACCGCAATCGGCAAAGGAAAACCGATAAGCGACAGACTGTCCGTTCCTCTGATTTCGCGGCTTAGCTGGTCAAAATACCAGTACTCGCTCTGCCTTATCTGAAGCAGTTTTCCGAGTGCCAGCGCGGAAATTCCCAGCAAAACCGGCAGGCTCAGCCAAAACAAAAGCGGCTCGTTGCGGAAAACAAACACGTCAACCGTAATCAGCATTATTATCAGCGCGCAAACCGCTCCCAAAAGGATATTGCTCTTGTAGAAATTTCGCATTTTCTCACCGCTCTTTCAGTTGGAAATCAAAGCAAATTACAGTTCCATTATAATCGGCAAAATCATCGGGCTGCGCTTGGTTTCACGGTAAATATACTCGGAAAGCTCATCGCGCATTGCCGCCTTGATATTTCCCCACTCGCGCACATTTCTGTTTGCAAGGTCGCCCAAAACCTGCTTCATCAGCTCGCGCGCGCCGTCAATCAGCTCCTCGCTCTCGCGAACGTAAACAAAGCCGCGAGACACAATCTCGGGTCCCGAAACAACCCTTCCCGTTTCGCGCTCAATCGTTGCCGCAACAACCATCACGCCGTCCTCGGACAAGTGCTTTCTGTCGCGAAGAACAACGCTTCCCACGTCGCCCACGCCAAATCCGTCAACCAGCATCATTCCCGCGGGAACGCTGCCCGACATCTTCATATCAACGCCGTCCGTTTCCAACACGTCGCCCAGACCGCTTACAAAGATATTTTCCTCGGGAATGCCCATTCCCTCAGCTAAAATCGCGTGCTTTTTGAGGTGCTTGTACTCGCCGTGAATGGGAACGAAAAACTTCGGCTTGGTGAGCGAAATCATCATTTTCAGTTCTTCCTGACAAGCGTGTCCCGAAACGTGCACCTCGTACATACTCTCGTAAATAACCTCGGCGCCCTGCTTCATCAGCTCGTTTACAACCTTTGTCACGAGCTTTTCGTTGCCCGGAATGGGATTTGCAGAAATTATGATGAAATCGTTCGGGTTAATCGAAACTTGCTTGTGGTCGCCGCTCGACATTCTCGAAAGCGCCGAAAGCGGCTCGCCCTGACTGCCCGTCGTGACGATAACCAGCTCCGACGGGTCGAAGCGGTTGATTTCGTCAATCTCGATAAGCGTGTTTCCGGGCACTTTGATATAATTCAGCTCAACCGCCTTTGCGATAACGTTTGTCATACTTCTGCCCGAAACCGCAACTTTTCTTCCGCGGCGGACAGCCTCGTCGATAATCTGCTGAATTCGATGGATATTGCTGGAAAAAGTCGCGATTATGATGCGCTTTCCCTCGGCTCTGTTGAACAGACCGCGGAAGCTCTCGCCGACGCTCTTTTCGCTTTTCGTGTAGCCGGGGCGCTCAACGTTCGTGCTTTCGCTCATCAGCGCGAGAACACCCTTGTTTCCAAGCTCACCGAAGCGCGCCAAATCAATTATCCCGCCCTCAATCGGCGTGTAATCAACCTTGAAGTCGCCCGTGTGAACGATAACGCCCGCAGGCGTGTGAATTGCAAGCGCGCAGGAGTCGGGTATCGAGTGGTTTACCCTGATAAATTCCACCGACATACAGCCCATTCGCACGTTATGGCGCGGCTCGACAACATTCAGCGACGTCTGCGACAGCAAGCCGTGCTCCTTGAGCTTGCCCTCGACAAGCCCCAAAGTAAGCCGCGTGCCATAGATTGGAACGTTGATTTTCTTGAGCAGATACGGCAAAGCGCCGATGTGGTCCTCGTGACCGTGCGTAATTACAATTCCGCGAAAACGGTCGCGGTTCTTTTCGAGATAGCTGAAATCGGGCACAACCAAGTCCACGCCGAGCATATTTTCATCGGGAAACGCAAGTCCGCAGTCCACGATGAACATATCGTTGCAGCACTCGTAAACGTACAAATTCTTGCCGATTTCGTTCAAGCCGCCGAGCGCCGTGAACTTGACGGGAGCCGAGCGCACGGGCTTTCTCTGAACAGGAGCGGTCTGTCTGCTTCTGCCCAAAACAGGCTCTCTCGCGGGGAGCTGGCGCTTTGCGGGAACAACCGCCGCCCCTCTGCGCCCCGAGCGGTCGTCCGTCAGCACGGGTCGTTTTACAGGCACGGTATTGCGCGATTTCTCCTGCTTTTTCTGCTTTTCGGAATTCCCTTCGTTATCCGATAAAACCTTCTTGTTTGACAATAATCCCATAAAAATCCTTTCTTAAAAAAAGCGCAAAAATCCCCTTTTCACTGCGTAAAAAGAGTTTTCCGACGGCAAGCCGTCTTTCATTGAATAAATATGTATATGAACCAACCGCCGCAAAGAAAACAATTTTGTCAGGAAAAATGGTAAAAATGAACTTTAATTTTCCGCGATTTTTTAACCACAATATTTTTATCGGTTAATTCATATTTAAAGAGGACAGCTCCTCAATATTCCAAATCAACTTTTTCCGAAACAGAAAAAATACATACATATTATTATACAACTTTTTTCCGAAAAAGTCAAGTAATTTTTTTCCTGTTATTTGCGCTTGCGGTTTCGCGGAAAATCCCCCGCCGCCCTGTTTTATCCGCTTGTTATTTCCTTTAATATCGGCGGTTTTGCGGCGAAATATAATTATCGCAAGACGTCACTTGCTCAAAAATTTTCAGCAATAGAAAGGCTCAGCATTTATATGAACAAGAAATTCGCAAAAATTTTTTCGGCGGCTGCGGCGGCTCTGACTCTTTGCTTTACAACAGCG
>CAMEQX010000159.1 GCA_945933905.1 uncultured Clostridia bacterium | reverse complement strand
CTGCCGCTTTTGCCGGTGGTTGTGGGAATTTCTTATGAAATCATACGTCTTGCGGGGCGCTACACAAACATTCTCACGAAAATCATTTCAGCTCCGGGACTTTGGATGCAGCGCCTTACCACAAAAGAGCCCGACGATAAGCAGATTGAGATAGCGATAGCGGCGGTTTTGCCGTGCCTTCCCAAAGACGGCGAGGACGACAACTGGTGATGGAACTGAGAGAATTGTTGAGGGAAACGCTTTGCGCGCTTGCTGACAACGGTGTTGAAAACGCGGGGTTTGAAGCAAGGCAAATTCTCGAAAAAGCGGGAATTTCACCGATGAAAATTCTCTCCGAGCCGTGTGAAAAAATCGCGCCCGAGATTTGCGAAAAAACGCGCGAAATGACCAAAAAACGCGTTTCGGGTTACCCGCTTCAGTACATTCTCGGTGAGTGGGAGTTTTATGGGCTGCCGTTTGAGGTCGGCGAGGGAGTTTTAATTCCGCGTCAGGACACGGAAACGCTGGTTGAAATCGCGGCGGATTTTCTCCAAACGCTGCCCGAAAACGAGCGCAAAACGCTGGATTTATGCGCGGGAAGTGGCTGTATCGGGATAACGCTTGCGAAGCTGTTTGGCGCGGACGTAACGCTTGTCGAGAAGTCAAAAGAGGCGTTTTCGTATCTTGAACGAAATGTTGAGATAAACGGCGTAAAAGCGCAGTGCAAAGCGGTTCTCGGGGACTGCTTTGACGAGGAAAAAATCGGCGGAGAATACAACCTGATAATCTCGAATCCGCCGTATCTCACCGAAAAAGATATGGAAAATCTGCAAAAAGAGGTAACGTTTGAGCCGAAAACGGCTTTATATGGCGGCGCAGACGGCTTGGATTTTTACCGCGCGCTGCTTTCAAAATATCCGAAAATGCTGAAGGAAAACGGGCTTTTTGCGGTTGAAATCGGCTTGGGCGAGGAAAAGGCGGTTGCCGAGCTGTTCCGAGAAAACGGCTTGGAAGCGCGGTTTTGCGAGGATATGCGCGGGATTGTCCGCGTGGTTTACGGTGTTAAATATTGAAAATAAAAATATACGGAGGGCAAAAAAATGGCTATGGAAAAGAAAAAGGCTGCGGGTAAAACTGCCGAAAAGGTTGAAAAAACCGTTGACGCTGCCGACAGAAAGCGCGCGATTGAGATTGCAATGGCGCAGATTGACAAGCAGTTTGGCGAGGGCACGATTATGTTTATGGGCGAGAACAAGCACATGGACATCGAGCACATCTCGACAGGCTCGCTGATGCTGGACTTGGCGCTCGGAATAGGCGGACTGCCGAAGGGAAGAATTATCGAGGTTTACGGCGCGGAGTCGTCGGGTAAGACAACGCTCTGTCTGCACGCGGTCGCTGAGGCGCAGAAAGCCGGCGGAATGGCGGCTTTCATTGACGTTGAGCACGCGCTTGACCCCGTATATGCAAAGGCGCTGGGCGTTGACGTTGACAATCTGCTCGTTTCGCAGCCTGATACCGGTGAACAGGCGCTTGAAATTATCGAAACGCTTGTGCGCTCGGGAGCAATCGATATCGTTGTTCTCGACTCGGTTGCGGCAATGGCGACAAAGGCTGAAATTGACGGAGATATGGGCGACGCGCACGTCGGCGTACAGGCGCGCTTGATGTCGCAGGCGATGAGAAAGCTCACCGCGATTATCGGCAAAACCAACTGCGTGGCTATTTTCATCAACCAAATCCGCGAGAAAATCGGCGTGCTTTACGGCAACCCCGAAACCACTCCCGGCGGTCGTGCGCTCAAGTTCTATTCATCGGTGAGAATTGACGTGAGAAAGGGCGAGGCTCTCAAAAACGGCACGGATATCATCGGCAGCCGCGTCAAGTGCAAGGTTGTCAAGAACAAGGTTGCGCCGCCCTTCAAGACTGCGGAATTCGATATGATTTTCGGCGAGGGCATTTCCAAAATCGGCGAAATTATCGACTGCGCGGTTGAATTCAACGTCATCAAAAAGAGCGGCTCGTGGTTCTCGTATGACGATATGAAAATCGGTCAGGGCAAGGACAAGGTTAAGGAATTCCTGAAAGAGAACACGCAGATTTGCGATGAAATCGAGAAAAAGGTTCGCGATGAGTTTGCAAGACGCGCAAATAACGGCGAGGAAATTACTCTTGTTGAGGAAGATAAGCCCGTTGAAAAGACCGAGGACGATTTCTCGGAGTTTGACACAGACGGCGCTGAATAATGAAAATCACGTCTTTGTCGGAGTATAAGGGCGACACTTGGGAAATTGTTCTCGACAGCGGGCAGAAAATCTTCGTAAACGAGCTTGTGGTGAGCGATTGCAGGCTTTTCGAGGGCAAGGAGATTAGCACATCGGATTTGTCCGCGATAACCTCCGCCGACCTTGTGCGAAAAGCGAAAAAACGCGCGCTGTATCTGCTCGGAGAGCGGGCTTATTGCAGGGGAGAGCTGTTTTCAAAGCTTGCGAAAACGTATAATGCTCAGATTGCCGAGGAAGCGGTTTCCTATGTCGAGGAGCTCGGCTACATTGATGACGAGGACTACGCGGGAAAGCTCGCGGAGTATCTGATTAAGGTGAAGAAGCACGGAGTTTATCGGGCGAAACAGGAGATGCTCCACAAGGGGCTTTCGCGGGAGCTTTGTGAAAACGCGCTTGCGGAGTACACAGAGGAAGAGCTGGACGAGGAATTGACCGAGCTTATCGGGAAAAAATATAGCGATAAAATAACGGATTTTGACGGACGTCGAAAAACAGTCGCGGCGCTTGTCCGCAGAGGATATTCGTATTCTGCAGTGAAGCGCTGTATCGCGGCTTGTCTTGAAGATTTCGACGACGAGGAGTTTTACGAAAATGAGTGAGAAAAAACTTACTAAGGTAGCGATGGTTTCGCTTGGCTGCGCAAAAAATCAGGTTGACGCGGAGATGATGATGGCGCGGCTTGCAGACGCGGGCTACGCTTTTGTCGAGGAGCCGGGCGTTTCGGACATCGTTTTGCTCAACACCTGCGGCTTTATCACGGCGGCAAAGGAAGAGGCAATCGAGTGGCTCAACGAGCTGATTGAGCTGAAAAAAGAGGGCAGAATAAAGTTCATCTGCGTCACGGGCTGTTTGTCGGAGCGCTATCGCGGGGAGTTCGCGGAGCTGTTTCCCGAGGTTGACGCGGTTGTGGGAATTTCGGAGTATGAGAAAATCGCCGAGGTTTTCGAGAAAATGCAAAAGGGCGAGAAAGTCCTCACATTCGGCGAAAAAGAACAGCACACGATGGAGGGCAAGCGCATTTTGTCCACCGCGCCGCACTACGCTTATATGCGTATCGCGGACGGCTGCGACAACTGCTGCACATACTGCGCGATACCGCAAATCCGCGGGCGTTTCCGTTCAAGACCGATGGAGAAAATTGTCGAGGAAGCGCGCGACCTTGCAAACGACGGCGTGAAGGAGCTTATTCTGATTGCTCAGGACACCACGCGCTACGGCTTGGATTTGTACGGAAAACTTGCTTTGCCTGAGCTGTTGAACAAGCTCTGCGAGCTGGATTTCAAGTGGATTAGATTGCTTTACTGCTACCCCGAGAGGATTACGGACGAGCTGATTTCGGTCATCAAAAATCAGCCGAAAATCGTGAAATATCTCGACATTCCTATGCAGCACTGCGACGGCGCGCTGCTCAAGAAAATGAACCGCAAGGGCGACGAAAACTCGCTTCGTGAGCTTGTGGCAAAGCTGCGGCGCGAAATCCCCGGAATTACGCTCAGAACCACGTTTATCACGGGTTTCCCCGGCGAAACCGAGGAGCAGTTCAACAAGCTCGGTGAGTTTGCCGAGGAGATGAAGTTCGAGAGAATGGGCTGTTTCGCGTACTCCGAGGAGGAGGGAACGCCCGCCGCGAGTTTCCCCGACCAAGTTGACGAGGAAGTTCGCGAACACCGCAAGGAAATTCTCGAGGAACAGCAGGACACGCGTGTTGAAGCGCTTTACGAGAGTATGACAGGCGAAGAAGTCGAGGTTGTTGTCGAGGGCTATGACAGGTATCTCGAGCATTATTTCGGGCGAAGCGCGGCTTTTGCGCCCGAGATTGACGGAATGATTTATTTCACGGCGAAGGGCAAAAAGGTTGCTGCGGGAGATTTCGTGAAAATACGCCTTAATCGTGTTGTCGAAAATAATCTTATCGGAGAAATTGTATGAACCTGCCAAATAAACTTACGGTAATCAGAATTGCGATTGTGCCGTTTTTCGTGCTTTTTATGTGCATTTCGGACATTCCGATGCGGTTTGTGTGGGCGCTTTTGCTGTTTGTTGCGGCAAGCGTGACGGATTTGCTTGACGGAAAGCTTGCGCGAAAATACGACCTTGTGACGAATTTCGGAAAATTCCTTGACCCGCTTGCCGACAAAATTCTTGTCGCGGCAGCGCTGGTTTGTTTCGTGGAACAAGGCTGGACGTATTCTTGGATTGTGATAATCATACTGCTGCGCGAGTTCACGGTATCGGGAATAAGGCTTGCCGCGATTTCCGGAAACCAAACCGCTGTCATTCCCGCAAACATTTGGGGCAAAGTCAAGACCGTTTT
>CAMEQX010000158.1 GCA_945933905.1 uncultured Clostridia bacterium | reverse complement strand
ATGGAAATCACGAAAAAGTTCCCGCAGATGAAAAACGCCTGCGCGCCCGTGATTACCCTCGGCAGCGGACTTAGAATTTACACGGCAGCGCCCGTTGAAAGCGACGGCGGAAAGTGGTATCTTTACAGCATTTATGACAGCGACGAGGAGCAAACGGCAAACGAGGTCGCGAAAATCATCGATTTCACCAACGGCAAAATCACCGTTTCCGACAACGGAATTATGTTTTTCCGCGACAACCGCGGGCAAATTTGGGCGATTTCCACTCCCGAAACCGATTATCTCGCAATCGTCCTCAAAATCCTTATCACCATCGCAATCATCGTTTTCCTCGTGCTGATAATCAGAGCTTGGGTGAAAAAACATTCCGCGAATAAGCCGAAAATCTGATAAAAACGGTTGATTTTTTCGCGAAAAAGTTGTATAATTAAGGCAATCAAATTTTAAATTCAGGAGGAATTTTATGGAAACTATACTAAAAAACAAAACCTGTTCCGCGAAAATCTTTTCAAAGGGCGCGGAGCTGAAATCGCTTTGCGTGAACGGACGCGAGCTTATGTGGAGCGCGGACCCTGCGTTTTGGGCGAACACTTCTCCCCTGCTGTTCCCGATGATTGGAACGCTTAAAGGTGGCAAAACGCTCATCAACGGCAAGGAGTACGCAATCTCCAAGCACGGCTTTGTTCGCGATTTTGAACATACCGCCGAGCAAATCACCGATGATACCGCGGTTTTCTCGCTCTCGCAGAACGAAACCACAAAGGCGATGTATCCGTTTGATTTCAAGTTCACGATAAAGTATGAGCTCACCGAAAACGGCGTTAAAATCACGCAGACCGTCAAGAACAACAGCTCCGAGGAAATGCCTTACTGTATCGGCTGTCACCCCGCGTTTGCTGCGCCCGGCGAATTCACCGACTATCGACTTGAGTTCCCCGAAACCGAAACCGCGAACATCCCGAACTACAACAAGGTGACGGGCGTTTATGAACCGAACAACCGCCGCGTAATCATCGAAAACAGCAAGACAATGCCGCTCAATCACGAGATGTTCTACAACGACGTTCTCTATATGGAGCACCCCGCTTCCCGCTCGGTTTCGCTTCTCGACAAGGAAAACAAGGGCGTTCGCGTGGATTTCCCCGACTTCACGGGACTCGGTATCTGGCAGTTCAAGGACGCGCCGTTCCTCTGCATTGAGCCGTGGTGCAGCTCTCAGGATTTCGAGGACTGCTCGGGTGTGTTCGCGGAGAAACAGGGTATCGAAATTCTCGGTGCGGGCGAGGAAAAGTCCTACGTTTACACAATTTCCGCTGTATAAAACAGTTTGGCGAGATAACAAAAGTCGGATACTTTTCGTGTATCCGACTTTCTTTTTACGACTTTTTGATAATCGGGAGCCAAACCTCGCTTCTGTAATCGGCGGACTGCTGGTCGCCCGCGAGATAAACCTCGACATCGGGCGCGGGAGCGTACTCATAGCCCGACGACGGCAGCCATTCAGTGATAATTTTCTGCTGCGTTTCCTGAATTGCCGTCGGCACGGGACCTATCGCCTCGAAAACCGCGTAGGTCGTTTCGGGGATAATGTACTCGCTCATTCCCTCGGGCACGGGCGCGTCGGTTGCCACGCAGATGAAATACGCGTCATAATCGCCGTTTGTGCAGGTCGATACGCCGAGAATTCCGTTCGGCTCTTTGCCTTGCATAAGCGCGAGGAGCTTCGGAATTCCGCCCGCCGCGCCGACTTCCGCCCACAATCTCGGGCAAATCTCAAAACAGTTGTCCATCGTCATTTTCTCGGTTGTTTTGTAGCCGACAATTCTGAATGCTTCCTTTTTCATAATTCTGTAATTCATAGCTTTTTCTCCTTTTATCGAAAATGTGAAGATGATTTTCGGGAACGTATTGAGCGAAACGCCGTCTTTTTTCGCCTCGCTGGGAGAAATTCCGTGAACCGCGCGAAAAGCTCTGGTAAAGGAAGTCGGGGAATCATAGCCGTATTTCAGCGCCGTGTCGAGAACCTTTGCTCCCTCCGAAAGCTCAAAAGCGGCAATCGACATTTTCCGTCTGCGAACGTATTCTCCGAGCGTTACCCCCGTGATAAATGTGAACATTCGCTGAAAGTGAAACGCCGAGCACGCCGCAATCGCAGCGAGTTTTTCGGGATTTATCTCCTCCGCGAGATGTTCTTCGATGTAATCCATCGCTTTGTTCATTCCGTCAATCCATTCCATTTCTCTCACCCTCCGATATCATTTTACCGTATTTTCTCCAAAAAGTCCTCTCAAAAAGCGTGCGGCTTTTGCGAGATTTTTCATTTTTATTATAGCAAATTAACCTGTTCTTTGCAATAGCACTTGATTTTTTTTCGGAATTGTGGTATGATTATACTAGAGAAATTTGTTTTTACGGGCAACTCTGCCCCGAAAAGTAATCGATTACATTTGTATAAACGAGGTAAAATTATGGACAACAGATATCTTCAGCTGCTTTCGCGCGAGTTCCCGACAATCAACAGCGCGGCAAGCGAAATCATCAATCTTTCCGCAATCCGAAGCCTTCCGAAATGCACGGAATATTTTTTCAGCGATATCCACGGCGAACACGAAGCGTTTATTCATATGCTCCGAAGCGCTTCGGGAGTTATCAGGAAAAAGCTGGACGACAGGCTTTCTTCAACGGTTTCCGAGGAGGAACGAGAAAAGCTCTCCGCGCTTATCTACTACCCCGAAAGCGAAATGAAGCGGCTTAAATCCGAGAACGTTATCGACGAGAAATGGCTTAAAACCACGATATATCGCCTTGTTCTCGTCTGCGAGCGCGTTTCCTCGAAATACACCCGCTCGCGCGTGAGAAAACGCGCGCCTAAGGATATGGTGTACATTCTCGACGAGCTTTTGAACGTTACCGATGACATCAACAAAGAGCTTTACTATGATGAAATCATCAACACAATCCTCGGAACAGGCATTGCCGAGCGCTTTATCATCTCAATCTGCAATCTTATTCAATCTCTCGCGCTCGATACGCTTCACATAATCGGCGATATCTTTGACCGTGGTCCGCGCGCGGATATTATTTTTGAAGAGCTGGAAGCGGTTCACAATGTCGATATACAGTGGGGAAATCACGATATCTCGTGGATTGGAGCGGCTTCGGGCAACCCCGCGCTTGTCGCAAACGTCATCAGAATTGCTATGCGCTATAACAGCTTCGACTTGCTGGAGGACGGCTATGGGCTGAATTTGAGGGCGCTTGCGGTTTTCGCGTCCGAGGTGTACAAAAACGACGACTGCGCGCTCTTTTACCCGAATATGCTTGACGACAACCTCTATGACGCGGTTGACGACCGACTTGCCGCGAAAATGCACAAGGCGATTACCGTTATTCAGCTCAAGCTTGAAGGAAAGCTGATTGACGCGCACCCCGAGTGGAATATGTCCGAGAGAAACCTGTTCAAGAAGGTTGATTTCGAGAATTTCACTATCGAAGAAAACGGCAAAATCCACACGCTCAAGGACAGGAATTTTCCGACCGTTGACAAAAACAACCCGCTTGAGCTTTCGGACGGCGAAAAGGAACTGATGAACGTCCTCACAAACTCCTTCAAGCACAGCGAAAAGCTCAACAGGCACATTCGTTATGTCCTCTCGCACGGCTCGATGTACAAGATTTTCAATGGAAACCTGATGTTCCACGGCTGTATCCCGATGAAAGAAAACGGCGAGTTCGCCGAGATGAATATTCTTGGAAGAAAGTACGGCGGGCAGGCGCTTTTCGATATTATAGACAAAATTGTCAACAACGCTTACTACGAATACGACAAAAATCATCTCGATTTTGACAAGGATTTTATCTGGTATCTCTGGTGCGGCGAAAATTCCCCGCTTTACGGCAAGGACAGAATGGCGTTTTTCGAGCGCACGTTTCTTGACGACAAAGAGCTTCAAAAGGAAACGCACAACCCATATTACCGCCTGAGCGAAAACGTCAAAATCTGCGAGATTATTCTGCGGCACTTCGGTTTGAGCGAGCACGGTCACATCATCAACGGGCACGTTCCCGTTAAAATCAAGGACGGCGAAAGCCCTGTAAAAGCGGGCGGAAAGCTGTTTGTCATTGACGGCGGCATATCAAAGGCTTATCAGAAAACCACGGGAATTGCGGGCTACACGCTGATTTACGACTCGCACAGCCTCAGCCTTGCCGAGCACAAGCCGTTTGTCACGGGGCAGTACAACAGCTCTCCCACGGTGCGCGTTGTCGAGAATATGAAAGAGCGCGTCAATATCGCCGACACCGACAAGGGTATCGAGCTTCTCGCGCAGATAAACGACCTTCGTGAGCTTCTCGCGGCGTACAAAAACGGCACAATCAAGGAAAGAACATAAATTATCCCGCCAAGTTTTTCGCTTGGCGGGTTGTTTTATAGCGCGATGTAATGCGGAATTATGTCCTCGTAACTCCCGTCCTTCATCAAAAATCCGTTCGGGATAACGCCGAGCTGTACAAATCCGAGCTTCTTGTAAAGAGCAAGCGCAGGTTTGTTGGTTTTCACGACCGCATTGAACTGCAAAATCCCGAAGCCGCGCGCTTTCGCG
>CAMEQX010000157.1 GCA_945933905.1 uncultured Clostridia bacterium | reverse complement strand
AGATTTTTTGCCTTCATCTGCTTGTGCAAAGAACAGTCCCTCTGGTTAAACATCGCCGCTTATTTCCGAAGTGAAGTCGCGGGAGTTGATGTAGTTCACAAATTGCGCGGAAGCAGGCTCGGTGATGTCGTAAATCATAATTCCGCCTATTCTTTCAAGCGCGATAAACGCGTACTCTCTGCCGTTTATATTGCCGACCGCTACCGTTTCCGGCTCGGGACCTTTTTTCTGGCTTCTGCCGTCAATTTTGATTTCGTTGTTGGAGCAGTTGAAGAACTCGGGCAAATACTTTGCGGTGAGTATTTCAAAGTCATTTTTGCTGTCGAAAACCTCGGTTAAGCCATCTGCGGTTACTTCGAATATCGAGAAACTTCTCCCGCCGAACATCACGGTTTTGCCATCGGGAAGACCCGCCGCGCACTCGCTGTCGATAACTCTGATGCTTGAACCGATTGCTTTCTTGTCCTTAATTTCGTTGCAGTAGTCGCCCCATTCTCTTGCGTCGCCCTCGTTTGCGGTGAGAACGAAGATTTTGCCGTTTGCTTCGTAGATTGAAATTGCGTCGGGAAGTCTTGCGCCGACAAGATTTTCGTAGGTTTCAGCCTTATATTCGCCTTCGTCCTTCAAATCAACGGCAACCTTGCTGTAATCCTCGAAACCAACCGAAGAAATGTTCTCAAACTCGCCTTTTTTTACATTCAGCACGGCAACAGCGTTTGCCTCCTGAAGCGAAACGTAGGCTTTTTCACCATTGCTTGAAACCGCGATATATTCGGGCTCGAGGTCAAATTCGGGTTCAAGGATTTTGCCGTTTGCCTTGCCGATTATGATATTTTTGGCGATAAGCTCGTCCGCTGAAAATTTCTCAAAACTGACCGTTTTTACAGCACCGTTTGCAATGTCAACAACCGAAACCGAGCCTTTCGGGTCAACCGTGCCTTCTGCGTAGCATTCTCGCGGTTCACCCTCGTTCGCAGTGAGAATTGTAGAATTGTCCGCAAAGGTAACCATATCGGGCTGCACGCCGACGCTGTAAAGCACGGGATTTACAAGCGCGCCGTTTTCACCGAAGGAAAATACCGCCACAGCGCTGTTTTTGGTGCTGGTGTTTTTGGTGAAGTGGAACTTTTTCGTGTGCCTTGGAATTGCGGCGGCGGTATTTATCGGGCTTGCGCTTTTGCTGCGTCCCGTGAAGAAAAACGGCGGAGTTGCCGCAGAAAATTTCAGCGGAGGATTTGAGCTGCTGAAACGGCTTGACGCGGCGCAGAGGGGTTTCCAAAAAATCGAGGACGCGATGCTTGAAATCAACGACAGCTCGGTTAAAGCAGAAGCGGAGCAGCTCCACTCGATTTCGGCGAAAATCGTAGATTACCTCACGCAGCATCCCGACAGAATTTACGCGGCGCGGCAGTTTATAGACTATTATCAGGAAACGGCAGTAAAGCTGCTTTCGCGGTACAAGGAGCTTGAGGCTTCTGGACTTCGCACAAACGAGGTTTTGCGGCAGCGCTCGGATACGCTTGACGCGCTGAAAACGCTCAACCGCGCGTTTGAGCAGCAGTTTGAGAAGCTGATGAGCAACGAGATGACCGATACCAACGCAGAAATCCGGCTGTTGAAGCAGACGGTGAAAATGGAGGGGATTGAATGAAACCGAAGATAATCGGTGCCGTAATTCTTGCGGTTACGGCTGCTGTCGCGGGAATGATACTGCTGTTCACAGATAAATCGCAGATTACCGCGCTTGGATGTTGTGGTGAATTACCCGTCGCCTACTGTTTGGTCAACGCACATTTACATTGCGCTTGACGATAACGGAAAAAGCGGAATTGAAGCGCTTGTTGATAAAGAGGTTCAGCGGCTTGCGTGGGAAAAACACGGCTTCCGAACGGGCGATTATTCAAGTGCAAAGGGCAAAATCGCGGTGAGTGGTATCCCCGAAAACGTCACTGCGGTGATGAATATGCCGAGCTATAATGTGATGAAGAAAATTATAGACGAGTTGAGTTAAGGAGCAAAAATGTCTGAAGAAATAACTCTTGCGGCGCTTGCGAAGGCTGCCCGAAACGACTGCGCGCAGCTTGATATACAAAATGCTGCGGAAACCGCGACGCTTACTTTTACCGCAGAAGAGCGCCAAAAAATCGATGAAATCAAGTCGGAGCTTTACCTGAGGGAAAGCGTGACTGCGGTTGAATTTGGAATAGGCTGTCAGCGAAGGCTTGCGGAGTTCGCGGACACGGTGCCGGACAATTCCACAAAGGACGATACAGATCTCGCGGGACAGCTTCAGGCGCTGCTCGGCGAGATAAAATCGCTTGACGCGGGAAGCGCGTTTAAGGACACGTTCTGGTCAAGACTGCCGGTAATCGGCAGCCGTGCAAGGCGAATGAAGAAGCTGAAAAAGAGTTTTTCAAAAGCGCGCGTGAGGATTGAGCTCTTGGAACAGCAGTTCGAACGTTCGCGAATGGAGCTGCTGCGTGGCGCAGAGCGGTTTGATATGCTGGGCAAAGAGAGCGCAAAATGTTTTCGGGAGCTCACTTTGTACATTCAGGCGGGAACCGAGATGCTTGCACAAATGCGGGAAAACGTTGTCCCGAAGCTGAAAACCGAGGCGCAGCGGCAGAACGACCCTATGGCGCAGCAGCTCCTGTACGGCTTTGAGGAGAACCTAAATCGGTTTGAGGGGCGGCTGCACGACCTTGAGTTAAGCCGCACGATAGCGCTCCAGTCCGTGCCGCAGATGAAAATTATTCAGACGGGAAACAGCGTTATGGCGCAGAAAATCCAAAGTGCTGTGCTGAACACAATCCCGATTTGGAAAAATCAGTACGCGGCAGCGGTCGGGCTTGCTCAGCAGACCGTTGTGTACAAAACGCAGCGCGAGATTGACAAAATAACCAACGCGATGATTCAGCAGAACGCTGAAATGCTTCGTCAAAGCGCTGTACAAGCCGCTTCGGAAAGCCGCCGAGGGCTTGACGCGGAGGCTCTGAATAAAGCGAACGAGAGTTTTGTTCGGGCGATTGAGGAAACGATTTCGCTGAATCGAGAGAGTGCCGTTCAGCACCGTCAGGCGCAAATTGAGCTTGGAAGAATAGAAAATCAGCTTCATAATGCGCTTTTGCAGGGAAGGTAAACCGATTTTTATGCGATGTTTTTTCTTTAGCTTTTACCGTGGTGAAGTTTTGTTAACTATGCGAACAGCTTTCGGCAAAATCAGAATGCGGCTTTGTTCCGGCATATTAAACAGGAGATTTTGCGTGAAGTGCGGAAAAACTTGTTTTCTCAGCGGATTGAGAAAAAAGCTCTCGAAAAGCTCCGCGCGCGGTTTGAGCGAGTGTAAATAAAGTGCCGCCTTTTTAAATATAAAGGCGGCATTTTTGTGTTGCAATTTTTTATTGACTATGGTATAATGAACTCAGCGATAAATCAAATTTATGGAGATGATTTAAAATGAATTATAAGGTGATAGACAGAGAAAAGTATTATCGCAAAGGCGTATTCCGCCACTTTTCAGAGGATTGTAAATGTTCGACTTCAATGACGGCAAGAATTGATGTTACGGATTTGGTGCATTATTCTAAGGATACGGAAACAAAATTCTATATAAATTTTCTCTATATTCTTTCTAAGGTTCTTAATTCACGCGATGATTACAGAATGGGATATCTTTGGCAAACAGATGAATTGATTTGCTATGATGTAATAAATCCAACGCAGTATGTTTTTCACGAGGACACGGAAACCTGTACTCCTGTATATACAAAATACTATGAAGACTATAAAAAGTTCTACGCTGCTGCTTTGCAGGATGTTGAAGAAGCAAAGATGACAAGGGAATACGGGTTGGATATGGTGAATCATCCTAACTGGTTTGACGCGTCATTTATATCGTGGCTTTCCTATGATTCGCTAAATATTGAACTGCCCGATGGTCATTTGTTTTTTGCACCAATTATCAACTGGGGAAAATACAGAGAGGAAAACGGAAGACTTGTCATGCCTGTGAGTGTCCGCCTTAATCATGCGATTGCTGATGGTTATTTGGTTGCAAATGTATTTCGCCTTTTGGAGCAGGAAATCAAAGGTTTTCTTGAAAAAAGTAATCATCTTTCGGTCATAAATTCCGAGGATTGAGAAAAGGGCGCTCGAAAAGCTTCGGGCGCGGCTGAGGTGTTTTTGAAAAAATGCTTGAATAAACAAAACAGAGAGGTGTCAAAAATGAACGTGCTTGTGGTATATTGTCACCCTAGCAGTAACAGTTTTACATATTCGGTGAAGGAAGCGTTTCTGAAAGGGCTGCGGGACGGCGGGCATAATTATGAAATATCCGACCTGTACGCGCAGAATTTCAACCCGATTATGTCGGAGGAAGAGTATCTTCGCGAGGGATTTTACCGCGCGGAAATGCCGATTTCCGATGATGTTTTGAATGAACAGGCGAAGGTAAACCGCGCAGACGCAATCGCATTTATTTATCCTGATTTCTGGACAGCGTCGCCCGCAATGCTGGAGGGCTGGTTTCAGAGAGTGTGGACTTTTGGCTTTGCCTACGGTGACAATCCGTCTATGAAATGTCTTGAAAAAGCGCTGTTTCTGATAACGAT
>CAMEQX010000156.1 GCA_945933905.1 uncultured Clostridia bacterium | reverse complement strand
GTATTTTACCCAGCAAGAACCGTTAGCCAGTCCGCAAACCTTACCGGTTTCAACGGTAAGTTCACGTCCCGCGAACATTGTTTTAAACACTCTGTAATTTTCAAACATTGCCCAAAAATTCCTTTCGTTAATTTCACATCTTTTGGTTTCTCGGGCGCGGCGTTTGCAATAAATTCAGCCGACGGCTGCGCGAAGGCTCAATTTATTGCCCGACACACCCGAAAAAGCAGAGGTTGACCGTATGCGGCTGTGGCATAACCGACAGCCGCGCAGTCAACCGCTTGCTTACTTTCTGAGTCCGAGCTTTGCTACGATTGCACGATAGCGCTCGATGTCCTTCTTCTGAAGGTAGTTGAGCAGGTTTCTTCTGTGACCTACCATTTTGAGCAGACCGCGAGTGGAGTGGTGGTCCTTCTTGTGAACCTTGATATGCTCGGTGAGTTCGTTAATTCTCTTGGTGAGAATTGCAATCTGAACCTCGGGCGAACCGGTGTCGTGGTCGTGCAGGCGGTTTGCTTCGATAACCGCTGTTTTTTCTTCTTTTCTAAGCATTTTTTTACACCTCTTTAAAATATTTCCTGCGTTCACAGCAAAGGGATACGGTGTTTCTCGGAACGAGCGAAATCCGCAATCCGTGAGCGAGGATGTTTCCGACGCGCATTTTCCTCGCGCGTACACAAGCCATATTATAACACAAAAAATTCTGTTTGTAAAGAGGTTTTTGCAAATTTTCTGAAATAATCGTCGGGATTTTTGCAAAAAGCGTCGGAATTTGGGGATTTTTGGGAATTTTAGGTTTCGTGGACAAAGCATATATTCTCGGGAAACCACTGTTTTCCGAATTTTTCCGTTTCGCTAAGTTTGTGCGCCTTTTCATTTTTGTCGGCTTCGAGCCGACAAAAATGTTGGGGGAAACTCTTGTTTCCCCCAAACCCCTTTGCGCTTTTGAACGCGTTTACGCGGCTTCGCCGCGAGTGGTCGCTTCGCTCTAGTCCGCGGCTTCGCCGCGAGTGGCGGCGCTTCGCGCCGAGTGCCTTCGGCGACCAAAAAACTTTTTCTGAAGAAAAAGTTTTCTGGACTTTCAAAAAGACTTTTTTCGCTGCGCGCGTGAAATTCTTACTTGTTCTTCGCCATCTTCAAAATGTCGCCGACTTTCAGTCTGCTTCCGTTATGCAGAATAATCGCTTCGTAAACCTTGCTCACCAGCATCGCCACAAGCACCGTGAACACCGCCAGTATCACCACCGCAATCACACTCTGCACCACGTCAAACTGTCCGAGTATTATCGCGCTCGGCAGCGAAAACGGACTGCTTATCGGGAAATAATACGAGAATATCTGCACGCTGTTCGTTCCCGCGCTTCCGTCTGCAAGCGATTCCGCATTGAAAATAATCGGATAATACGCAAGGAAAAATCCCACAAGTCCGACAAGCGAATACGGCTGCATCGCCGCCTGCAAATCCTCCATTCTCGACACCGACGCGCCGACAAGTGCCGCCAGCAGCGCGAAAAACAGAAAGCCGATAATGAATGTAATGACAATGA
The DNA here is from genome assembly GCA_945933905.1 of uncultured Clostridia bacterium. Classification (GTDB taxonomy): domain Bacteria; phylum Bacillota; class Clostridia; order Oscillospirales; family Ruminococcaceae; genus CAG-115. The sequence goes on along the minus strand of CAMEQX010000156.1, from coordinate 3,067 downwards.
GAATGATATTAACGGGTGTGAATTTTTCGAGAATTCCGCCGACTGCCTGCGCAACCGAAAACTGATTGATGTCAACGCCCGCAGCAGCCGCATTCGCCATTCCGCCCGCAAGCAGCTCGGGATTTGACAACAGCGGCGCAATCTGTCCCATTATACCGAACGGCGCGCTTATCGCCATACTTCCCGCGCCGACAGCAACGATAAGTATAAACTGTGCGAGGCTCACAAGCCCCATTGCCAGCACCTTGCCGATTACAACCGCAAGCGGTCTTACGCTCGTCAGCAGCAGCTCCATAACGCGACTTGTTTTTTCTATCGCAATCGACTGCGCGATGGTGTTTCCGTAAACGAAAATCAGCATAAACAGCACCAGCGACACCACAATCGGAATAGCGTAGTGCAGCATTCCCGCGAATACGTTAAGCTCCTCCTGTCCCGCCTCGACGGTTCTTGTGTTAATCGTAATCTGCGCCTGAGCATAAGCGTCGGGGTCAATTCCGAGGCGCTTTACGTTGCACATTCTGAAGAATTCCGACATTGTCGAGGAAAGCGAAGACGCCATTTTGCTGCCGTTCGGGGAATAGAACGTCCTCTCCGTATAGGAGAATATCTCGCCGTTTGCGTCCTTATCCGCCGAGAAAACAACCGCCGCCTGAGCGCCCTGCGTCTTGGCAACCTCCGCTACGATATCGTCCGCGGATTTATCCGTGCGCTCTGCTTTCAAGCCGTTTGCAACAAGCTCGCCGATATTTTCATCGGTGACAATCCCCGTTTCATCAACGATATACACCTTTTCAAAATCGAAAATATCCTTGACGGGCGAAGAATTGCCTTCGCTGCTGTTATCCGAAAGCGCAACGGGAAGAATATTCACCAGCGCGAACACCGCCGCGACAAGAATTGCCATTATAATAGTACTAACGATAAACGACTTCGTTTTCACATACTGCTTAAAGGTAAATGCAAAAACCTTCTGCCAGCCTTTAGTTTTCATTCTTCGCACCTGCCTTTTCTATAAAGAGCTCGTTCAGGTTCGGCTCACGCAGCTCATATTTAATAAGCGGGATATCGCTTGAAATAATCATATTGAGCAGCTTGTGAGCCTGCTCCTCGCTCTGAACGTTGAACGAGCAGCCGTTCGGGGTTTCCTCGGTGATGGTAAGACCGCACTGCTGCGCCATTCCCGTGATATCGCCCTCGGCTTTTACCGTGAGCTTAACTCTGCCGTAGCTCTTCTTTATCGCGTTCAGATTGCCCTGAAGCACAGCCTCGCCGTGATTGAGGATAACGATATCGCGGCAGAATTCCTCGATTGTGGTCATCTGATGTGACGACATTATAATGTACTTGTTGTTCTTGATTTCCTCGCGGATAACGCTCTTGAAAAGCTCCGCGTTAACGGGGTCAAGTCCCGAGAGCGGCTCGTCGTGGATAATAAGCTCGGGATTCGGAGCAAGCGCCGCGATAAGCTGAATTTTCTGCTGATTACCCTTAGAAAGCTGCTCGGCTCTCTTGTTGCGGTGCTCGTTAACCTCAAGTCTGTCGAACCAGTAGTCGATTGCCTTTTTCGCCGCGCCGGGAGTCATTCCCTTCAGCGTCATAAAGTACATCAGCTGGTCCATAACCTTATACTTCGGATAAAGTCCGCGCTCCTCCGCGAGATAGCCTATCGGTTTATCGCACGCAAGAAAAGGCTTGCCGTCCCAAAGAACCTCGCCCTTGTCCGCGGCAAGCATACCGAGAATTATACGGATTGAGGTGGTTTTTCCCGCGCCGTTTGTTCCAAGAAGCGCGAAAACGCCCGGCTCATTCAGCTCAAAGGAAAGTCCGTTTACCGCTGTATAATCGCCATATTTTTTGACAATATTGTTTACGGAAATTGCCATTGTTCTGTTCCTTTCTAAATTATTTTGAATTGCTAAACGTAATTATACTACATTTTCCAACCTTTGTCAAGCAAAAACGCGCCGTTCCCAACGTCTTTTCGTGCAACTTATCGACATTTCGTGCATTTTGTTGGAATAAGCGGGGTGAAAAAATTTTTTCAAAAAACAGCTTGACAAATTGAATAATTTGTGGTAAAATATTAAAATGTATCATAATGGAGAATTATCTCGGATTGCAAAAAATGGGCTTAAAAATGTGCATTTTTTGCCGCCGAGTGAGCAAAAGCAGGAGGAAAAAAGCCGATGGTGAACACAAAGCCCCTCAAGTTAGGAAAAACCACACGACAGAGTTTTTCAAAGATTACGGAAGTAATCGATATGCCGAACCTTATCGGTATTCAGAAGGACTCGTATGAATGGTTCTTATCCGACGGCATCAAAGAGGTTTTCAAGGACGTTTCTCCGATTGTGGACTCAAACGGAAAGTTCGAGCTTTCGTTTGTGGATTTCCGACTTGACGAGAACACGAAGTACTCCATTGAGGAGTGCAAGGAGCGCGACGCGACATACGCAGCACCTTTGCGAGTGACAGCGCGCTTGCTCAACAAGGAAACCGGCGAGCTTATGGACAACGAGATTTATATGGGTGACCTGCCGCTTATGACCGACAGCGGAACCTTTGTAATCAACGGTTCGGAGCGCGTTGTGGTATCTCAGCTTGTTCGTTCTCCGGGCGTTTACTACGGCTTCGACTACGACAAGACGGGAAAGAAGCTGTTCAAGGCGACCGTTATCCCGAACAGAGGCGCGTGGCTGGAGCTCGAAATGGACTCGAACGACGTGTTCTATGTTCGTATCGACAAGAACAGAAAGTTCCCCTGCACAACGTTTTTGAGAGCAATCGGCGTTTCAAGCGACGCGGATTTGACCGAGAAATTCGGAAATGACCCGAGAATTACCGTTGCTATCGAAAACGGCAAGGACAACACCAAAAACGAGGAAGAGGCGCTTCTCGAGGTTTACAGAAAGCTCCGTCCGGGCGAGCCCGCGACAATCGAGTCTGCGAGAACCACCCTCGACAACCTTTTCTTCGACGCAAAAAGATATGATTTGGCGCGCTTCGGCCGCTATAAATACAACAAAAAGCTCGGCATTTCCGCGAGACTTTTCGGACAGAAGGT
>CAMEQX010000155.1 GCA_945933905.1 uncultured Clostridia bacterium | reverse complement strand
GTCTTACGTTCTTGGCGGAAGAGGTATGGAAGTCGTTCACGATGACGAGATGATGCGCGTTTATATGTCGGCGGCGGTTGGCGTTACCCCCGACAGACCTATCCTCATCGACCGCTTCCTCAACCACGCGACAGAGTGCGAAGCAGACGCGATTTCCGACGGCGAGAACTGCTTTGTGCCCGCGGTTATGGAGCATATCGAGCTTGCGGGAATTCACTCCGGCGACTCGGCTTGCATTCTCCCCGCGAAAAACCTCACGCAGAAGCAGGTTGACACAATCCGCGATTACACCAAGCGAATTGCCGTTGAAATGGGCGTTCGCGGACTTATGAATATGCAGTACGCTATCGAGGGTGACACGGTTTATGTCCTTGAAGCAAACCCGCGCGCTTCTCGTACAGTTCCGCTGGTATCGAAGGTTTGCGGTATAAATATGGTACAGATTGCCACGGAAATAATCACGCTTTCGCTCACGGGCAGAACTTCTCCCGTACCCGAGCTTCACGAAAGAAATGTAAACCACTACGGCGTGAAGGAAGCGGTTGTGCCGTTTAATATGTTCCCCGAGGTTGACCCCGTGCTTGGACCGGAAATGCGTTCTACGGGCGAGGTTTTGGGCATTTCGCCGTCGTTTGGCGAGGCTTATTACAAGGCTCAGGAGGCAACGCAGATTTCGCTTCCCTCCGAGGGCACGGTTTTGCTCTCCGTCTGCGACCGCGACAAGCCCGAGCTTCTCGAAACGGCAAAGGCGTTCAACTCGCTTGGCTTCAAGATAATCGCGACAGGCAAGAGCTACGAGATGATTAAGGACGCAGGAATTCCGTGCGAGCGGATTTTCAAGATTTACGAGGGCAGACCGAATATCGCCGACCAGATTGCAAACGGCGAAATTCAGCTTATCATCAACACTCCCGCGGGCAAAACCAGCGCGCACGACGACAGCTACATCAGAAAGGCTGCCATCAAGCACCGCGTGCCGTATATCACGACAATGGCTGCGGCAAAGGCGAGCGCCGAGGGTATCCGCGCGATTAAGGAGAACACGCATTTCGGCGTGAAGTCGCTTCAGGCGCACCACGCGGATATTTCGGATATCTGATATCACAAGAAATCAATCCCCGTTCATCGAAAGGTGAGCGGGGAATTTTTTGTGAAATGCTTGACAAATCTTGGGGAGTGTGCTATAATATTGAATAAACGTAATTGTAAACTAATTAGGAGGAGAAAGAAAGTGGTTATAAATTTAGAAGAATATTTTAAAATGGACGAAAGTGGCAAAGAAGGTTTTTATTATGATGATAAAGATAATACATACAAGTTAAAAAGTGTAGATAAAACAAAAGATAAAGATAAAACCAGAATAGAAAAAGCAGTTGAACAAGCAAATACAGATAAAAGACCTATTATTCCATTAAGTAAAGTTTATTCTTATATCAATGAGTTCCTAGAGTGTATAAGAGAAGACAATGGGTTTACCGAAAAGAATATAAAAATAGATTTTATTGAACTTGACGGTAAAGAGCATTTAATTATAGATAACGGTATTATAATTAGAGATAACAATTGGATTAGTAGTAAAAAAGACCAATATGATCCAAAATATGATCCAAAATATGATGTTATAAAAGATAAGTTTAATTTAGAAAGTGTGAGTGACTTGTTGTGGTTTAAGTTCACGAACAAAGGTCACCTAGCGGTTGTTGCAAGTGGCTATGATATAAATTGGGACGACAATAATTCTTGCGGCATTTTAGTTAATGAAGTCAAAGAAAGATTGGATGACTCCTTTGTTTTTGTGTTTCCGTTAACGCGACAGATGATGAGAACCAAATCCAAGCCGGAACTTGAATTGGCTGTTGGTAATTATCTGATTTATAAAGGCGTTCCTATTATTGATTATTTTTCACATATGGCGTGGCAATGGAATGATGATTTTTCCTATAGAATAAAATAGATACCTCAAAAACCGTAAACGCGCCGACCTCGTTTCCACGAAATCGGCGCTTCAAATATTCGATTATCCGAAATCAGACGGAGGGCTTAGCCTTGAAAGAGAGGCAGTCCGTGCACTGAACGACGGTGGGATTTGCCTCGTGAGTGCCGACCTCGATTTTGTCGAGAGAGCAGAAGTCCTCGCAGCTGCAGTGATGCTCGCAGTTGTGAATTGTACAGCCGATGTGCTTGTTTGCGAATTCGGTTCCCATAATAATTCTCCTTAAAAGCAAATTTGAGCGGTTTTCGCCGCAAAACTATTTTGACTTTTGAGGAGATTTTTATTCTCGCCAAAAATTTCCAACAAAAAAGCTCTGCCGTAAAAGCAGAGCCGTTTTTTTCGGTTATTCCGAGAGATAGGATTTCACAAGCACCTGCAAAAGCTCGTCGCGGTCGATGTGACGGATAAGACCTCTCGCGTTGTTAAACGTGGTGATGTATGTAGGGTCTTCGGAAAGGATATAGCCAACGAGCTGATTTATCGGATTATATCCCTTCTGTTTCAGCGCGTCGTAAACGGTCATAAGGATTTCCTTCATCTCGTTTTCCCTGTCCTCGTGAACCGAAAAGGTCATTGTTTTGTCCAGCATATTATCATTCCCTTCCTGTTTTCTATTCTAACCATATTATACACTTTTTTCGCTAAAATTACAACCACATTTATTAAATTTAACCAACCTCTTGCTTAAAATCTCCGATTATCACAAATTTTTTTACATTTCTTTGGCAATATTAAACAAAAATCATTGCGCAAAATCTACATATTTATAAAATTTGTTAAAACACTTGTATATCTGAAAAAAATGTGGTATAATAAGAATAAGGATTTTTGTGCAAAATTAGTTTTGCGCGGAAATTATAATTTTTTCGAGGGGAGAAACATTTTATGGCAGTCGGCGACGGTGGATTTAAAACAGCTTTCCAAGGGTTTGATAAGAACGAGGTAAACGAGTACATAAGCAATCTCCGCAAAAAGATGAACGAGCTTGAGGCGGAAATGAAGGATAACGACAGCAAGGTTAAAGCTGCCGTGAAAACTGCCGATGAGGCGGAGGGTAAAATTCAAAAGCTCGAAAAGGCAAACAATGAAAAGATTGCCGAGCTGGAGCAACAGATAAAAACCGAGCGCAGAAACAACGAGGATTTGCTTAATAAGATTGACGACCTCAAGCGCAAGGTCAAGAACGGCGGTTCAGTTTCAAGCAGCGCGTCAAGTGCGGACGCACAAAAGCAAGCTGCCGAGATTATCGAAAAGGCAAACAAAACCGCGCAGGATACCGTGGCGGTGGCGAATAAAACCGCGCGCGAGGTTGTTGATAAGGCAAAGCAGACCGCAAAGGAAATCGTTGCAAACGCTCAGAGCGCTTCTGCGGCGGGCGGAGCGGCGGCTGCCGTGAACCTTGACGGGTTTATGTCCGAGGTGAAGAAATTCCTCGAGCAAATCAACAGCGGCTATAAGAAAATCTGCGATAAAGCGGAGGAGATTTCCGTTGAAGAAGCGCCCGCGCCCGCACCTGTTGAAATTCCCGATTTCAGCGATGTTGCGGCACCCGAGGCGGCTGCTCCAACGGCACAGGTGCCCGAGGCAGAGGTTCCCGTTTTCAGCGAGCCCGAGCCGACACCCGAGCCTGCTTCCGAGCTTTCCTTCGAGGACCTTTCCGAGCTCAGCTCCGATATGCCCGAGGAGAACGATGACGATATGATGGCGGGCTTCGGCACGCTTGACGAGCCTGTAACCGAGGTTAAGGAGAACGACACCTCCGAGCACAGCAAGGCTTCGTTTGATATGGATTTCGACAAGGAGCTTATCGCGCAGACTGTTCCGAGCAGCACCCTTGAGGCAAGCGATATTGACGAGGATTTGCTGGCGGCGGTTCGTGAGGAAGAAGCAAAGCACGCTGTCCAGCCCACTCCCGAGGAGGACAGACGCGATTTCGATATGGATATGTCCGATGATGACGACGGCGCGGAAGCTATGCGCAAGATGCTTGAAGCGGCTGAGGCGGCGTTTGGCGGCGGCGGAAATCTCGATTTTGATACCGACGACAACTCCGCAAGCGAGCCCGAGCAAGCAAGCGCGGATAATCCTTGGGAAGACCTGCAAAAGCAGCTTGAAGCTATGGAGAAGAGCGGCAATTTCGGCGACTCCGAGCCTGAGCCCGAGCCCGCGCCCGCAGCAAAGGAGCCCGAGCTTGACTTTACCGATACGGACGACCGTCCAACTCCCACAACCGACGACTCTTCGATTTGGGATTTCTCAAGCTCCGAAGCTTCGTCCGATGACGACGATATGAGCGGCGATATTTTCGCGAATTTCTGATTGATTACAAAAAGAGCCGAAGATTTTTCGGCTCTTTGATTTGGATTTAGGGATAATTATGATTGAACTTAACACAAATGAACTGAAGGAAAAAGCAAAAACGCTCCGCGCGGGCGACAAGGTTTTGCTCTCGGGGACGGTTTACACCTCGCGTGACGCCGCTCACAAGCGCATAAAACAGCTTATCGAGGAGCAAAAGCCGCTGCCCTACGAGCTTTCCGGAGCGGCAATCTACTACGCGGGACCTACCGCCGCGCGCGATGGAATGGTTATCGGCTCGTGCGGTCCGACCACCTCGCGCAGAATGGCCGTTTATTC
>CAMEQX010000154.1 GCA_945933905.1 uncultured Clostridia bacterium | reverse complement strand
GACGGAAAGCTGGATTGCAATAGGCTTGTTCATCGGAACTTACCTTAACTGGAGAATTGTCGCGTCAAGACTGCGTAAAATGTCCTACGCGGCGGGTGACGCAATCACAATTCCCGAATATTTCCAAAAGCGTTTCTTCAACAACTCCCCCGTTATCAGACTGATTTGCGCGGCGATTATCTTCTTTTTCTTCCTCATCTACACCGCGTCTGCGTTCAGCGGCGGCGCGAAGCTGTTTGAATTCATCTTCGGCACGGACTACACTCTTTCCCTCACAATCGGCGCGGTTATCATCATTTCCTACACCTTCCTCGGCGGGTTTGTCGCGGTTTGCTGGACTGACCTCATTCAAGGCTTGCTGATGTTCGCGGCGCTTGTGGTAATGCCGATTATCATTGTCGTTCAAACGCCTAACCTCAGCGAAGTATTCAACAACGCTATGCAAAGCGAAATTATCTCAAAATACTACACAAGCTTCATCTACAACTCCGACGGCACGCTTGCCCTGACAACCATAGTTTCGGGACTTGCTTGGGGACTCGGTTACTTTGGAATGCCGCACATTTTGGTTCGCTTTATGGCGATAAAGTCAAGCGACCTTATCAAAAAATCCCGCATAATCGCGACAATCTGGGTTTTCGTTACACTTGCGGCTGCGGTTCTCGTGGGAATTTTCGGAATGTCCTTCCTCAACGCCCCCGGAAACGAAGAACTCAACGCGAAATTCTTGGCAATGGGCGACTCCGAGAAGATTTTTATGTTCCTGTCGTCGTCGCTGCTTCCTGCGCTGCTTGCGGGCGTGGTTCTCTCGGCAATTCTCGCGGCGATTATGTCAACCGCCGACAGCCAGCTTCTCGTCACCTCGTCGGCTGTCACGAACGATATGTTCAAGCTGTTCAAGAAAAACGCTTCGGAAAAGACGCTTATGTGGATTTCGCGCGGCACGGTTATCTTAATCGCGGTTATCGCATACTTGCTTGCGCTTGACAAAAACAGCTCGGTTATGGGACTTGTTTCTTACGCTTGGGCGGGACTTGGCGCAGCTTTCGGTCCGGCGATGATTTTGTCGCTGTTCTGGAAGAAGATGACAATGCCCGGCGCGGTTGCGGGAATAGTCGTAGGCGGCGCTTCCGTAATTGTTTGGGAGAACGTTCCCATCTTCGCGCAGACGGGAATTTACTCGCTGCTGCCCGCGTTTGTTTTGGCGATGATTGCGGTTATCTTGGTTTCGCTTGCAACAAAGGTTGACAAGGACAAGGTTGACGAGCTTTTCAAGGCTGCGAAAAATGCTGAATTGAAGTAAAATCAAATTCCCCCGTTCAAAAGCGGGGGAAAATTGTTATAAAAACACTTGCATTTTAGAAAAATTTGTTGTATAATAGATTTATAGATTTTCGTTTCGGGCACAAAATTGTTCTTAGAACAATCTTGGGGCGAAATAGGAACCGGCACCTTGCCGGGAAAGGAAGGATTTGTTATGTCCGTAAATCTTCAAAAAGGTCAAAAGGTTGACCTTACAAAAGGCAACGCGGGGCTGAAAGCGCTGGTTGTCGGACTGGGCTGGGACGAAGCACCGAGAAAGTTCTCGCTGTTCTCGAAGCAGGAGGATATCGACTGCGACGCGTCCGCGCTTCTCATCAACGAGCAGAGCGGAAAGCTTGCCGGACCTATCGATGTCGTTTATTACGGTCAGCTTATGCACAGAAGCGGCGCTGTCCGTCACTGCGGCGACAATCTCACGGGCGCGGGCGACGGCGACGACGAGCAGATTATCGTTGAACTGAACAAGGTGCCTGCGGAGTACTCGAAAATCGTTTTCGTTGTCACAATCTATCAGGCAAGAGAGCGCAAACAGCAGTTCGGTATGATTAAAAATGCGTTCATCAGAGTTGTTGACGCGGACACAGGAAATGAGCTTTGCAAGTACAATCTTTCCGAGAATTATGACGGAAAAACCGCTATGGTTTTCGGCGAGGTTTATCGCTATAACAACGAGTGGAAATTCGGCGCAATCGGCGAGCCCACAAACGACAACGGCATCGCTGAAATGGCTGCAAGATTTCAGTAATTTACGGAGGAAACTGTTATGACAAAGAACCTTATGATTATCATTGGCATTATCGTTACAGCAGCGGCTGCGGCTGCGGGCGTGGCTTTCTTCCTGTTGAACAAGACAAAGCTGATTGACGCGGAGGAGCTTGATATCGAGGACGATTTCGGCGAAGATATCTGATGTCAAAGGAAGCAAAAACAAACGCTCTGCGAATGCTCGACAGGGCGAAGATTAGCTATGTCCCTCACACCTACGAGTGCGGGGAATTTATCGACGGAGTGCATATCGCCGAAATGCTCGGACAGGCGCCCGAGGCTACCTTTAAGACAATCGTGACGGTCGGGAAAAGCGGGAAATATTACGTTTTTGCGCTGCCCGTTGACAAGGAGCTTGACCTGAAAAAGTGCGCGAAAGCAGCCGAGGAAAAGTCGCTCGAGCCCGTTCACGTCAAGGATATAAACGCGGTTTCGGGGTATATTCGCGGGGGTGTTTCGCCGATTGGAATGAAAAAGCAGTTTCCTACGTTCGTTCACGAAAGCGCGAAAAATCTCGAAAAGCTGTTTGTGAGCGGAGGAAGGCTCGGACTTCAGCTGGAGCTTGTTCCCGAGGACTTGCTGAAGGCGTGTTCGGGAAAATTCGCGGACATTATACAATGAAACAAAGCCGTTGTCTTTAGGACAGCGGCTTTATGTTTGAAAAAAACTGAAAATCGCCGCTGCCCTTTCGAGCAGCGGCTTTTCGGTTTAGGATATTACCCTTGTGCAGCTTAATCAGCAGCCGCATCCGCAGCCATTGTTGTTACCGCAGCCACAACCGCAGTCGTTGTTTGCGCCGTATCCGCCGTTACCGCAGCAGCAGAACAAGAGAATGAGAATGATAATCCAGCAGCAGTTACCGCCAAAGTTGAAACAAGACATAACAATGTCCTCCTTGTAAGTATTTGAAACCCGCCGCTCCCCATCGGAGTTTTGCGTTTCTTGGTATATTTTATGCCGCTGCTCAAAATCTGTTACAAAAAAATTCGGTTTCCGAGGGGCAGTCGGAAACCGAATTGTGCCGTTTATAAAAGCCTAACAGCAAAAATATGGAGGATTTTTGTTCTTTATCTTAACTATATTTTACCACATAGATTTTGGAAAATCAATATATATGACAAAACTGTAACCAATTTCCCCTATTTTGTAATCATTTGTAACTTTTTTGTAACCGTTTTGTAACCTTTAGCAAATTTTTTCTGAAAAATTTATGAAAAATCACAAAAAAGACTGTTCAAAACATCTTATTTATGTTATAATATAAGATGTATGAAAATATCTAAACGAGGTTTTGAAAAGTGATTTATCTTGACAATGCCGCAACAACCAAGCCTTGCCGCGAGAGCGTTGAGGCGGTTTGCGAGGCTATGGAGCATTTTTTCGGGAACGCAAGCTCCCTGCATAAAATGGGAACTTCTTCCATCAACATAATAAACCGCACCAAGCAAGCCGTGCTGAAAGCGCTTTCGCTGAACAAAGCGGCGCTTGACGGGGAAATTCTGTTCACCTCGGGCGCGACCGAAAGCAGCAACACTGCGCTTCTCGGGCTGAATTTGCGCGCGGGCAGCAAAATCGTCACCACTCAAATCGAGCATCCGTCCGTTGCGAGAGTTATCGACAGGCTCGAGGAACGCGGATATAACGTCGTTCGGCTTGCACCAAAGGATTGCCCGGATTTTGTTGGCGCGATTATTAACGAGGTTGACGAGAACACCTCGCTTGTGAGCTGTATGGCGGTCAACAACGAAACAGGTTTCCAAAACGACGTGAAGCAGCTCTACAAGGCAGTTAAGGCGAAAAATCCGCGCACGTTTGTACATATCGACGCGGTTCAGGGTTTTCTGAAAATGGCTCTTGACGGCGACCTTATCAGCATTTCCGGTCACAAAATCCACGCTTCAAAGGGTATCGGCGCGCTCTACATAAAAAAAGGCGTCACCCTTTCCCCGCTGCTTTTGGGCGGCGGTCAGCAGAAAAATCTGCGCTCGGGAACGGAAGCTGTTGAACTTATCGCGGGACTTGAGGCTGCGATAAAAGCCTATAAGTACGATTACGAGCGCTTTTCCGAGCTAAAGCAAAAGCTGCTCGGCGGGCTGTCCGAGATTAAGGACATTTCGGTGAACTCGGACGAAAAGTGCCTGCCGAATATCGTCAATTTCAGCGTCCGCGGCGTGCGCTCGGAAATTATGCTGCATTCGCTTGAACAGCACGACATCTGCGTTTCCAGCGGCTCTGCCTGCTCCAAAGGCAAAACCAGCGGAGTTCTCGCGGCGTTCGGGGTTTCCGACAAGGACGCCGACAGCGCAATCAGAGTTTCGATGTGCGCAGAAAACACCGAACAGGAAATCGCGTTCTTATGCGAAAAAATTGCCGAAAGCGCAAAGCGTTTCAGAGGAAAATAATACACAAACGAGGTTTTTATGAAAGAAATAATTCTTGCAAAATACGGAGAAATCGCGCTCAAGGGCGACAACAGAAACACCTTTGAGGATATGCTTGTCAAAAACATCAAACGCCGCTTGAAGAAAATCGGAAAGTTTGAGTATTTCC
>CAMEQX010000153.1 GCA_945933905.1 uncultured Clostridia bacterium | reverse complement strand
CGTCGGCTTGCCCATTGAACCGGGCTTTGGCTTCATTCCGATTATATTTCCGATAAGGCAAGTGCTCTCCGTTTGACCGAAGCCCTCCATAAGCTCCAAGCCCGTCGCTTCCTTCCAACGATTGAAAACCTCCGCGGAAAGCGCTTCGCCCGCTATATTACAATATTTCAGGCTCGACAAATCGTATTTCTCAAGTCCTGCGTTGATGAAAAATCTGTACATCGTCGGCGGCGCGCAAAATGTTGTGATTTTGTATTTTTCCATTATCGCGAGCATATTTTCCGGTATGAATTTGTCGAAATCATACACGAAAATGCACGTTCCCATCGCCATTTGTCCGTAAAGCTTGCCCCAAGCCGATTTCGCCCAGCCCGAGTCCGATACCGTCAGGTGAATTCCGTTCGGGCACACCTTTTGCCAATGCTTCGCGGTCTGAATGTGCGCTAGGGCAAGCGTGTGGTCGTGGATTGCCATTTTCGGATAACCCGTCGTGCCGCTCGTGAAATACAGCAGGAGAATTTCACTCGCTTTTGTGGGAATTCTTGCCAGAGTGTCGGGGTATTTTTCAATCTCCTCGTCAAACGACAGCCAGCCCTCTTTTGTCCCGTTTACTATAAACTTGCACTTCAGCTCGCCTTCGGTCTTTTCAGCGGCAGCGTCAATAAAGTTGCATACCTCGCCGTCGTGCGTCGCCACAACGCCTTTTACGTCCGCAGCGTCCATACGGTAAACGAAATCCTTGACGGTCAACAGATAGGTCGCGGGAATTGCGATTGCGCCTATCTTTATCAGCGCCATCATCGTGTACCAGAACTGATAGTGGCGCTTCATCACCAATATAACGTGGTCGCCTTTTTTTATCCCCTGCGCGAGAAACATATTTGCCGCTTTGTTTGACAGCCGCGACAAATCTCCGTAGGTGAACATCTTCTCGTTCCCTTTGAGGTCAACCCACATCAGCGCACGGCGATTAGGCTCCAGCTCACCGAATTTATCTATGATATCATAACCGAAATTGAAGTTTTCGGGATACTTTATTCCGAACTTTTTCAGGCTCCCGTCTTCATTATATTCTTCTGTTACAAAATTCAGATGATATGACTCAACGTCCATTCTTCCACAAATTCCCTTCCATAATTCGCAGTAATTCCCAAATGTGTATAATACCGCTATTATCCATTATAATACAATACACGGTTTTTGTCAAGGTTTGGATTATGAAAATTATGTGTAAATTTTAAGTAGAATATGTGTATGGGAAACAGCCCGCGCCGGCTTTTGACAAAAATTTCGCAAAGCTCTTGCTTTTTTTCTTCGTTTGTGTTAAAATGGTAGGGTAATCACGCTGTTCATTATACAATCGCGGCGCGTGGGAACGTGCTGAGGAAAGTCCGGGCATCACAGAGCAGGGTAGCTGATAACGTCAGCCGAGGGCGACCTTAGGGCAAGTGCAACAGAGATATACCGCCGTGACTGCTTGCAGTCACAGTAAGGGTGGAAAGGCGAGGTAAGAGCTCACCGGAGCGGCAGAGATGCCGCTGCCATGTAAACCCTACCCGATGCAACGCCGATTGGTACGGGGAAATACGCGTCTGCTCGGCGCGCCTCGTTTAAGGCGGCTAGACTCTTTCGGCGACGAAAGAGCAAGATAGATGATTGTACGCGACAGAACCCGGCTTATCGATGAACAGCGCTTTTACCGATAAAAATTTCCCCCTCGATTGAGGGGGATTTTTGGTTTTACGCTTTCAGCTTGGATACCTCGCCGTGAAGAACTGCGGACATTCCCGTCAGCTCCTCGCACGACGCCGCCGATTCCTCTGCCGTTGAGCTGTTTTGCTCGGTCACTTTTCTTATCATATCAGCGTCTTCTTCAACTCTGCGAACACTCTCGGACTGAAGCGCGGAAGCCTCGGATATCTTCGAGATGTAACCCGCAGTCTGCTCGGAATAGCTCTTTACCTCCGTCATCGCCGCCGCTGTCCGCTCGGCTATCTCGGCGCCGTTGTTCACCGCGTCTATCGTTGCCGTAATCAGCGCGTTTGTGTTGCTTGCGGCTTCGGCGGACTTGGACGCGAGATTTCTCACCTCGTCCGCAACTACCGCAAAGCCCTTGCCCGCTTGTCCCGCGCGCGCAGCTTCAATCGCAGCATTCAGCGACAAAATATTCGTTTGGAACGCGATATCTTCAATCGTTTTGATTATCACGCTTATCTCGTTGGAACGGCTCTTGATTTCTTCCATCGCAGACAACATATTCTTGATTTCACGGTCTTGGTTGGTTATCCGGTCAGCCGTAACCTTCGACAAATTATCCGCTTTTTCGGCGTTTTCTGTGTTGTTCTTGATTTGCTCGGAAATCTCGTCAATCGCGCCCGCAAGCGTTTCTATCGAGGACGCCTGCTTTGACGTGCCCTCCGCAAGCCGCGTCGTGCCGTCGGACATCTGCTCCGCGCCGTTTCTCACGCTGTCTGCGGACTTGCTTATCTGCCGGATAATCTCGCTCAGGTTGCTTCTGATTTGCTTGAACGATTTGTCAATCTGCTCAAAATCACCGATATACTCGCGGCTCGGCTCGCCCGTGAAATCACCCTGAGCCATCATCGAAAGCAGGCGGGAAATGTCGCTTATGTAATCGCGCAGAGTGTGCTTCGCTTCTTCAAGCTTTTTCGCAAAAGCGCCTATTTCATCGTTGCCGAAATTAAACGTGGAATCGGGCGTGGAGAGATTTCCTGTTCTCATTTCCTCGGCAATTCGGTTGGACTCCAAAATCGGCTTTCCGACAAGCTTTCTCGTGAAGAACATCAAAATCAAGTCAATAACAGTCAAAACCGCAACCGACAAACCCGCCGAGATTATCACCATATTTCTGAAAGACGCGTCGGAGCTTGCCGAGGACATTCCCGAGAAATACGCGCCGACAACTTTTCCGTCAAAATCCAGCATCGGATGATAATTCACGAAATGATTTTGACCGAAAATCGACATTTGTCCGACATAAGACTTGCCTTCTTCAAGCACCGTTTTCGCGATGTTTTCCTCCATCTCCGCGTCAATGGCACGCGCGCCCGTTTCATCGGCAATCGTTGTCGAATAACGCTTGCTTCCCGAGAACAGCGAAACCTCCGAGCCCGTCTGCTCCTTTACGCTGTCCAGATAGCCGAACTCGCGCATATCCATTCCCACAAGCATCATTCCGACAATTTCACCCGTGTCGTTGAACGTGATAGGTCCCATATACTGCAAGGAAAGCTCAACGGCGCTGTCTGTGAAAATGCCGCTTATCGAATTTCCGTCAATCACGTCTATTATGCGGGAGGAAGAAAGCTTGTAGCTGTCGGATTTCCAGATGATTTCACCGCCCAAATCGCAGATACACGCGAAATCATACGCAGAGCTCTTGGACTCCTCCCAGCGCTTTGTCACCTTGTCGAGATTTTTCCCCGAAACCGCCATATAGTCGGTTCCCTCGCCGCCCCACGACAATGCTATGCCTTTAAGACGGTCGAGCTGGTCTTTCACGTCGTTTTCAAGTACGCCAACTCCCACGGAAACCTGCGACATCAACACCTCGTCACTGTGGTTTTTCGACACAAATACGCTCACCGTGACAATTATCGCAACCATTATCACCAACGCGACTGTGACAATCGATAGAATTTTTTTGGTTATCTTTGACATTATTATCCCCCCCGATTACTGAAAAAATATACTTAATTAAATTATAACATAATTCTGCAAAAAAGTAAATATTTTTTGGTGGTTTTTACACAAATTACCTTTCGATATACTAAGGTTTGTAAAAAATACACAAAAAGAGCGACAAAATTTTGCCGCTCTTTTCGTATTGAGGGGTGTTATGCAAGATAGCTGTTAACTATTCTTATCATCATATCGGACAGCTTTTCTACGTTATATGCGCCGACCGTGGGCTCGAGATGTCCGCCGCCTACTCCGCTGTCGTCCGTGAGGAAGGTGTAGGTGCCGCCTGTCGTGAACGCCATTGTGCGAAGGAGATATTCGGTTGACTTGTCGATACCGCTGGACGCAATCGGGATTATTCTGACGCCCTTTTCAGCCGCCAAGCGAATGGATTTGTTCACGCTGTCGATAATCTGTATATCGGTATGAGGCGGTGCGTCAAGAACCAAAAACATTATCTTTACCGAGTTTTCGCACCAATCGTGGTTGTTTATAGCGCTTTCAAGCGCCTTGTGAACCGCTTCCTCAAAATCTCCGCCGCCGTCCGCGGACTGCTCTTGAATTGCCTTTGCAGCCTGCTCGATATCATCGGTGAACGGGAACTGACGAACCACATACTCGTCGCCCTCGTCACGATAGAAATTCACGCTGGTGTGAACGGGTATGTTTGCATTGTCGGACTTGATTTTGCGGACAATGTTTTCAAGCTCAACCTTCAGATACTCCAGCTCGTCGCCCATAGAGCCCGTCGTGTCGCACATTATCATAAAATCAAGCGAAGGCACTTGCGTATCACGAGCGACTGTTCCGAGGTCACACTCAACCTCTGCGTTGTCCAGAACGCCGTCAATCGTTTTGGAAACGCCGCCAAATTCAACGATTATCGGCTCGGTGGGGCCGTTTATCGCGGGATAAAACAGATATGCCATTCCGTTGTTGTCGGTAACGGCGCTTGAAATAGCGCT
>CAMEQX010000152.1 GCA_945933905.1 uncultured Clostridia bacterium | reverse complement strand
AAACCGAACTCCTGTGCCGCGTCGAGCACCCACCCCAGCATAGGCTTCTTCAGCAGCTCGCAAAGCACCTTGGGCTTGTCGGACTTCATACGCTTTCCCGCGCCGCCCGCTAAAATTACGCAACCTGTGGTCATAAAGGAACCCCCTATGAAAATAATTCTGTTCTGTATCCTACGAAAATTTTTCGTTAAACTCAAAGTAAATGACAGCGTGATTGTGCTTGAAAAGCGGATTTTCCTACAAAAAACCGTGCTGTTAAACCGCCGCGATATCGTCCGCGAACAAACTCGCCGCACGCTGTTTTTGCGGCTGATAGGCGCGAAAGAGGTGACGCTTTTCACGCAAAACGGAAAAATCGTGTTTTTTCTCGCCGAGAGCGAAACGCCCGATTTTCTCCCGAAACGCAGCAAAATTCTCCTGAAACCGCGATTTTTTGAGGTAATTTTCGGCGCGTTTATCGACACACGCGCTCTCGCGGGGATTGCGGTTTTTGCACTTACGCTTCGGAAAATCGCGAAAATCTTCGGCGGGAGCTATTTCGACGGGATAATCCGCGCGATTTCCACAACTGCCGAAAGTCTCGCGCAGGCGCTTTCTTTCGCGCATATCGTGTTACCAAAAACAGCGGTTTTTCTTGCTGTTTTCGCACTTTTGTCGTGGATTTTCGCGTTTATTCGGAAAATTCTCTCGCTGTCGCGGTTTGAGCTGAGCTATAAAAACGGCGAGATTTTCGTAAAAAACGGACTTATCACAATATATGAAAACTCACTTGTCCTAAATTCCGCGGCGGTCGTTTCCCGAAAAACGTTCTTCTCGCTGATAACAAAACGCGCGCCGATTTACTTTCGCGAAGTGATGATTTTTCCGTGTGCAAGCAAAACAGCTTTCCGAAAAATTCTGCGCTTGCTTTTCGGCTTTGAAACAACCTCGCAAGCCTCCATCAAAAGCCCGCTCCGAGCTGTTTTCGGGCACTGCGCTTTGCCGATGTGGCTGTTTATCGGGTTTTCGGCAGCGCTGTTGCTGCTGTTCATCACGGGCAGCGGCGCCGCGCTTATCACGCGAACTCTGCTCACAGCGGGAACACTGATTTCCGCGTACCTTTTCCTGCTCTTTTTCCTGTATATGAGGAGCGCGGAGAGCGCGTTTTCCGACGATTTTGTGATGATTTCCACCCGCAAAAGCGCCGCGCTCTATACGGCGGTTTTCCCGAGAACGCTTATCGGCGGCGCTGTCCTCGGGCAGTCCGTTTTTCAGCAGATGTCGGGCTTGTGCTCCCTCAAAATCTCGCTCCCCGAGCGCAAAACCCTCACCGCGCGGCTTATACCAAAGCCCTCGCTAAGCCGCGCTTGAGCGCGATTTTCCGAGCTTCTCCCCC
The DNA here is from genome assembly GCA_945933905.1 of uncultured Clostridia bacterium. Classification (GTDB taxonomy): domain Bacteria; phylum Bacillota; class Clostridia; order Oscillospirales; family Ruminococcaceae; genus CAG-115. The sequence continues at coordinate 3,296 of CAMEQX010000152.1, read as the reverse complement.
GCCGCACACAGCCTTGTTCGCCGACTTCACTTACTGCGCCGCCCGAGTTGCCGGTTGCACCCGTTTTTCGCCTCGGCGAAAAACCCGCGAGCGAAGCTCGCGGCGCTGCGTAGCAGCGGGGTGCAACCGGCAAGCCGCCCCACCGCACTAAGCAAGCTGAGGAGAGAAGGCAGCGCGGTTTTTTCGCGAAACTTGGTTATACCGTGGTTTTTGCGATGACGGGAACGGTCTTGACGCCGTAGATTTTCAGCGCGTCCACAACCGCGTTGTCGATAACCTCGCCCGGCATAACAAGCGGCACTCCGGGAGGACACGGACATTTCAGTCCCGCGCAAATCTCGCCCGCCGCATTTTCGACAGCAACAAGCTTTTGCGGCTTGAACATCGTCTCATATACAGGCATCTCAACCGCGGGTTTGATGACAGGATATTTCACAAGCGGCTTCGGTGCGCCCATTGTAACGAAAAGCGCTCCCATTTCCGCGCGCTCGCAGTCCTCGATTGTCGTGGTCGCCGAGAACATCATCACAACATAGTTCTCGTCCGCCATCTCACATTCAACGCCGTTTGCGCGAAGCCCTCTCGCGTACTCAAAGCCGCTGAGACCGCACTCGCGCGCGTTTATCGTCACACGAAGCGGGTCGCTCTTTTTAAGCGGAATTCCCGAATTCGTGAGCCGCTCCTTCAGCTCAAAAACCGCTTCACAAGCGTTGTTTACAAGCTGACTGTTGGCGGAAATTATTCCGTTGAACCTGTCAAGGCTTTCAAGAACAAGATATGACGGGCTCGATGAACCGAACATCGCCATCATTTCCTTTGCACGCGTGCTGTCTGCGCCGTCGGCAAAGTGAAGATACGCGCCGCCCGTAAGCACGGGAAGCGTTTTGTGAGCGGACTCGGCTATCATCATCGGATATCCCAGCTCAAGCGGGTGAACATACTCCGTGCCGAATTTTCGCTTATCGACAAATCTCAGATAAGAACCGTGAGCGTTGTCGATAATAACGGGAATATTCGGCTTGACAAATTTCCAGGTTCCGCCGTAATAGTCAATATTCGTGATAAACAAAGCGTCAACGCCCGAAATCGCCTCGGCGTTATATGTAACGTCCGCGCTCATATATTCGTTCGGGTAAAGCCACTTTATCTCCAGCCCGAGAAGCGCTGCCGCTGAAACAAGCGACCTGTGCGAATAGCGCGACGCGGCAATTCTCCGACAGCCCCTAGACTTGAGCAAGGCAAGCGCCGTTTGAATGGCAAGCGTGCTTCCGCCGCAGGAATAGAAGGTTTTCTTCGCGCCGAAAAGCCCCGCGGCTATCTCCTCGCTTGTGCCGATAATTCCGCCCGAAACATCGGATGAATACAGCTCGTCGGCTCCGAAAATCTCCGTGATATCGTGCGGAAATTCGCCGTTGTGTCCCGGCATATGAAGCCTGAGGCGGTTTTCGGCAGTGTACTTTTCAAGAAAATTACAAATCGGTGTGTTCATCATCAATCTCCGTTCTCTTTGAAAGTCAAATTATTGCGAGGACTGTTCTTCCTCGGGCTTGTCAATCTTTAGAGTATCGTAATCCATATTGTCATAGAAGCCGTACTCTTTAATCCATTCGTTCGTTTTGCTGACAAATTCCTGCTGCATAAGCGAAGCAAAAATGCTCTCAATCAAAATCTGCTTGTCCGTTTCTTCAATCTTTGCGTCAGCGGAATACAAAACTATATGAACTCCATAATCGGTAACGCAGGTTGTTCTGTCGCCGATTTTCTCGGGAACGAACGCCGCCTCCTGAAATTCCGCCATAAATGTTGTGCCGTTGGGAAGAACGAGATATCCGTCGGGATAGCTGTAATTTCCCGAGGTATCTGAGGTGTAGGCGTTTGAAACCGTGGTCCAGTCCTCGCCAGCGTCAAGCTTCTCGATAACCTCGTTCACCTTATCGGCAAGCGCTTCCGCTTTTTCCGAACGAAGCTTGTCGGCTTCCTCGTTGTCGCCCGATGAACGCAGAGTTTTGAGCGAAGAAATAGTTTCATCGTCAAACCCCAGCAAAATGTGCTTGATTAAACGCGAACCCTCGGGGATATAGTAGTTTGAAAGATTGCTCTGCTCGTAATCGGAAACGCTGCTCTCATAGGTTTCCTTGCCGATTTTCGCGTATTCATCGAAGATTTTCTCCGCCTCCGAGCGACCAAGCTCCTCGCCGAGCTCCTTCATCACTTTAAAGCCGAGCATATATCTTTTCTGCTTCTCGTAGTATTCATCACGGGTGAAACCGTACTGCGCGAGCGCCTTGTCCAGCTCCTCGCCGCCGCGCTTTAGCTTCTCCTCAGCGGTGAGCGTGGATTTGTCCGCGCTTCCATAGTCGGCGTTTTCCGCAAAATATTCAATTCTCTCGTTGATTAAATTCTCCGCAGCCGCCTTCGCCTGAGCGTCTTCTTCCTCCGTGAGCTCGCTCACGCCGTATTCCTCGGCTTTAAGCTGGCAAACCTTCTCGAGAATAAGGCTCTCGATAATCGCCTTGCGGCGCGATTTACAGGTTTCCGCCACACTTGCCTCGGAATCGTCCTTTATGCCCAAAACCTCGAGATTATAGGTATAATCGTTCATAAACTCCGCGTAGGTTACGCCGAGCTTTTCGGTAAGGGCGCTGTCGGTGGGCTGCGCGACAAGCTTGCTGTTTTCGGGCTTGATGTTTGTACCGAATTTTATGGAACAGCCGCAGAGGGTTGCCGATAAAACAAGCGCGGCGGCTGACCGGAATATTTTGGTAATTTTCATAGAATTTTCCTTTCGCCAGGGATTTAAAATTATATTTATTTCATTATAACACATTTTTGAAAAAAAATAAATATAAATATTTAAAAAAGTGATGATTTTTTTCTGAAAATATGTTATAATGGGTAAAGAAGATGTGAAAAATGTCAAAATATATTACAAGAGGTAATTTCAGCCACTTATTCAACAGGAGGTTATATAGATGATGTCAAAATGGCTCAAAGGTATAGCGGCGGCGCTTGCCTTGTGCGTTACGATAGGTTTGACGGGCTGCGGCGGAGAAACCTCGGGCGAGTCCTCGTCCGACAGCAGCAGCGTTGAGGAGGAAACCATTCCCGTTAAGGTCGGGTATATTTTCCACGACAGCGCCGACGACGGAGGAATTACGGGACAGTTCAACCTCCAGCGCCAGAAAGCCGCAAGACGCTGCGATGTGGAAACAGTTTACATAGAAAACGTATCCGTTTCGGATTTTGAGAGCGCGGTGAAGGCGCTTGTTTCGGACGGCTGCACGGAGATTGTTTCC
>CAMEQX010000151.1 GCA_945933905.1 uncultured Clostridia bacterium | reverse complement strand
TCGAATAGCGGCACACAGCAATTAGTCCGAACGCAAATAGTACAGCTCCGACGTACTTGTTCCCGCTGATTAGATTACAGTAGGAAGCAATCGAAATCATCATCGCCGCGCTGATTGCGTTTATCACAGCTTTTTCCATAAAAACCTCGCCGAAATCAGATAAGCTCGGCAATCTTGTCGCCCATTCCCGAGCAGGAAACAAGCGTCATTCCCTCGCTCATAATATCGCCCGTGCGGAAGCCGTTTTCAAGTGCCTGATTAACCGCGTTTTCCACAGCGTCCGCTTCCTTGTCCATCTTGAATGAATAGCGCAGCATCATTGCCGCAGAAAGAATTGTTGCAATCGGGTTTGCCTTGTTTTGACCCGCAATATCGGGCGCAGAACCGCCGCTCGGCTCGTAAAGTCCGAAGCTCGTTTCGTTCATCGAAGCCGAAGCCAGCATTCCGATTGAACCGGTAATCATCGAAGCCTCGTCTGACAAAATATCGCCGAACATATTCTCGGTCACCATAACGTCAAACTGCGCGGGGTCTTTAACGAGCTGCATCGCGCTGTTATCGACAAGCATATGCTCGAGAGTTACCTCGGGATAATCCTTTGCCACTTCTTCGACAACTTTTCTCCACAAACGAGAGCTGTCGAGAACATTCGCTTTATCAACGCTTGTTACCTTTTTTCTGCGCTGCATAGCCACATCAAACGCCTTTATCGCAATTCTGCGGATTTCGTTTTCGTTGTAGGAAAGCGTATCAACCGCGGTCATCACGCCGTCAACCTCCTCGGTTTTGCGTTCGCCGAAATAAAGTCCGCCGGTAAGCTCGCGCATAATCAGCATATCAAAGCCTTTTTCGGCGATCTCCTTTTTCAGCGGGCAAGCCTCGGAGAGCTGCTTGTACAAAACGCACGGACGAAGATTTGCAAACAGTCCGAGCGACTTGCGGAGCTTCAGCAAGCCTGCCTCGGGGCGAAGATTTGCGGGGAGCTTGTACCACGGCGAAGTTGTAGTATTACCGCCGATTGAGCCCATCAAAACCGCGTCAGCCGCCTTGCAGCGCTCGATTGTTTCATCGGTAAGCGGAACGCCGTTTGCGTCTATCGAGCAGCCGCCCATCAAAAGCTGCTCATAGTTGAACTTGTGACCGAATTTCTCCGCAACCTTATCGAGCACCTTCATCGCTTCCGTCACGATTTCGGGACCGATACCGTCGCCCTTGATTACCGCTATGTTCTTTTCCATTGTAATTATCCTTTCTTAAAGCTCCCGCAAATATTCAGCGGGAACAAATTTTGTCAGCCAAACGCCGTTTTCCGAGATAAAAAACTCAAAACCACGCCGCGACATCTCGCCCGAATTCACCTCGAAAACCACAGGCTTTCCGTGCCGTGAGCCGACTTTTACCGCCGTTTCCCTGTCGCTTGAAAGATGAACGTAAAGCCGCGATTTCGGCTTCAAGCCCTCGCTTTTGATTGAGGAAACGTATTTTTCACCCGTCCCGTGAAACAGGATTTCGGGCGGCTCGGCTTTTTTCAGCTCAACGTCAACATTGACGGAATGACCTTGATTTGCGCGGATTTTCGTCTTGTCGTCGTTGAATGAATAACGCTGTTTATCGTCCTCGGCAACAATCTCCTCGAGCGTTTTCATATCGATTTCATTGCCGCAGGCGTTAATCCCCGAAAGAAGCTCCGAAACACTCGCCCAACCGTGTTCGTCAAGCGTAATTCCGATAGTATCGGGTTTGTGGCGCAAGATAAGCGAAATAAATCTGCTTAGTTTTAACTTGTTCATAATCAAAAATCAATCTTATAGGTAACGTAATCCACGCCGTCATAATTTCTCGCAGCAAATTTCAATTCCTCAAAACCGAACTGCTCGTAGAATTTTCTTGCGTTGGCGTTCTTTGAGGCAGTTTCGAGAACCGCGCTTTTGAAGCCCTTTTTCCGCATTTCGCGCAGAGAGTGCATCAAAAGCTTTTTCCCGTATCCCTTGTGCTGCTTTTCGGGCGAAACGTAAAGCTGCAGGATTTTCGCGCACCCGTCAAACTGCTTTTCCTCGCAGAATTCCCCCGTGCAAACCGCAGAAATTTCCCCGTCAACGAGCAGAATGTAGATGTATTTTCCGTCAACGAGAAGCTTTGTAAAGCTGTTTCGGCGTGCTTCTCCCGTGTAGCGCTCAATCTGCTCGGGAGTGAAAATCTCCCTGTAATTCTCCCGCCAGCAGCTGTCCACAACTCTGCTCATTCCCTCAACATCGGGGATTTGCGCAGGTCTGATATCAATTCTCATTTCTTCAGCGAGTTGAGCAGACCGCCCTTGTTGATGATGTCCTTGATGAACTCGGGGAACGGCTGCGCCTTGTAGGTTTTGCCCTTTGTGATGTTTGTGATAACGCCGCTGTCAAAGTCGATTTCAACCTCGTTTCCGTCGTCGATATCCTTTGCGGCTTCGTCACATTCAAGAATAGGCAGACCGATATTGATTGAATTGCGGTAGAAAATTCTCGCAAAGGTTGACGCAATAACGCAGCCTATTCCGCTTGCCTTAATCGCAATCGGAGCGTGCTCGCGAGAGCTTCCGCAGCCGAAATTCATATTCGCAACCATAATGTCGCCTTCCTTGACCGTCTTGACAAAATCCTTGTCAATGTCCTCCATACAGTGAGAAGCAAGCTCCTTGTGGTCGGAGGTGTTCAGATAACGCGCGGGGATAATTACGTCCGTATCAACGTTATCGCCGTATTTATGTACAATTCCGTGTGCTTTCATAAAAATTCTCCTTATATTTCAAAATCAACGCATTTTCTTTCCGCAACGAACGGTCTTACACGCTCGTCCGCTACCTTGACGTGCTCGGGGTGAACAGCGTAGGCTTTCAGCGATTTCTCGTCAACAAACGTGCTGTCCAGCATCAAATCCCCGCTTGACGACGGCAAAAGCTCGGTTATAACCTTGATTTCAGCCAAGCCGTCAATCTTGCCTTTCAATCCCTCAAGTCCCTCTTTGATAAGCGCTTTGTGCTCGGACTTTTCGGTTTCGGGCATATCCTTCAGTTTCCATATAATAACGTGCTTAACCATCACTCAAACTCTCCCGAAATGTAACCTTTCAGCGCGCTTGCCGCAGCGACAGCGGGACTTGCGAGGTAAACCTCAGAGGTTGTGTCGCCCATTCTGCCGACGAAGTTGCGGTTGGTGGTGGAAATCGCTCTCTCGTGCGGCGCGAGAATACCCATATGACCGCCCAAGCAAGGTCCGCAAGTGGGAGCAGAAACAACCATTCCCGCTTCAACGAAAATCTCGAGCAAGCCGTTTTTCAGCGCGTCCATATAAATCTGCTGAGTTGCGGGAATTACGATTGCGCGAACTCCCTTTGCAACTTTCTTTCCCTTAACAACAGCCGCAGCAGCTTCAAGGTCGCTGTAACGTCCGTTTGTGCACGAACCGATAACAACTTGGTCAATCTTGATATTCAGCTTCTCCGCTTCATCGATAGTCTTGGTGTTCTCGGGCAGATGCGGGAAAGAAACCGTCGGCTTGATTTCGCTCAAATTGATGTCGATAACGCGGTTATACTTCGCGTCCGCGTCTGCCTTGAAAATCTCGGGCTTGCGGTCGGTTCTGCCCTTTATGTAATCGAGCGTAACCTCGTCAACCTCAAAAATGCCGTTCTTTGCGCCGGCTTCGATTGCCATATTCGCCATACACAGTCTGTCGTCCATAGAGAGACTCTTCAAGCCCTCGCCCGTGAACTCCATCGGCTGATAAAGCGCGCCGTCAACGCCTATCATACCGATAATGTGCAGAATAACGTCCTTGCCGCTAACCCACTTGTTGAGCTTGCCGGTGAGGTTGAACTTAATCGCTGACGGAACCTTGAACCAAGCCTCGCCTGTTGCCATACCCGCAGCCATATCCGTTGAACCTACGCCTGTCGAAAAAGCTCCGAGCGCGCCGTATGTACAGGTGTGGCTGTCCGCGCCGATTACGCAGTCACCCGAGATAACCAAGCCTTTTTCGGGCAGCAGCGCGTGCTCAACACCTACTTCACCTACGTCATAGAAGTTCAGGATATCATACTTATCCGCGAAATTGCGGCACTGCTGGCACTGAATAGCCGCCTTGATATCCTTATTCGGCGTGAAGTGGTCCATTACCAGCGAAATTTTTGTCTTGTCGAAAACTCCCGTAAAGCCGTTCTTGTTGAACTCGTTGATGGCAACAGGGCTTGTGATATCGTTTCCGAGAACCATATCCAGCTTCGCCTTAATCAGCTGTCCCTCGACAACCGACTCCAGCCCCGCGTGCTTTGCCAGAATTTTCTGCGTCATTGTCATTCCCATTTTTATTCCTCCTGATTTTCTGTCATTTTAATGAATTGTTCTTCATTTATAACCGTAATTCCAAGCTCGTTTGCCTTGTCGAGCTTTGAGCCTGCCTCTTCTCCCGCGAGAACATAGCTTGTCTTTTTGGAAACCGAGCTCGCGCACTTTCCGCCGAGCTTTTCTATCATTTCCTTTGCCTGTTCACGTTTAAGCGTGGGGAGAGTTCCCGTCAGAACGAAAGTCAGTCCCGCGAATTTGTCCGAGGTTTTCGCACTTTCGTAGGTCATATTCAACCCAAGCTCTTTCAGTCGAGAGATAAGCTCAATTCTATGCGGCTCGCGCATTGATTTATAGACCGATTTCGCGAGAA
>CAMEQX010000150.1 GCA_945933905.1 uncultured Clostridia bacterium | reverse complement strand
TGCAAAAAACAACAAATTTTCGCGAAAAACCACTGTTTTTGCGTGGAATTTGAGCAGATTTCGGCGAAAACAACAAATTTTCGCGAAAAACCGCCGCTCCTGCGTGGTGAAAATGGCATATTTTGATAGGCTAAAGCGGCTTGAAAACAGCGGGGATAAAGTGCGCGGCGCGACAGATTGACGAGAAATAACGGGAGAAAAGATGTACGAAAGCTTTGATTTGGGAAGAATAAAGATGTATGTGTCGGACGACCACCGCTTCGGCACGGACGCGTTTTTGCTCGCGAAGTACGCGAATGTGCGCCGTGACAGCGTTGTCGTTGACTTGTGTACGGGTTGTGGGATAATCCCGCTGATTTTCTGCAAGAACACCCCGCCCGCGAAAATCTACGCGATTGAAATTCAGGAAGAGGCGATTGATTTGCTCAAGACAACAATCGCCGAGAACAACCTAGAAAGCGTGATTTCCCCGATATTATGCGATTTGCGGGAGCTTTCGCAGGACAAGATAACGTTTGAGTGCGCGGATATCGTGACCGTAAACCCGCCGTATATGACGGACGGCTCGGGTGCGGAGCGGCTGTCGAAGGCGCAGGCGATTGCGCGGCACGAGCTTATGTGCAACATCAACGACGTGTGCAAAGCGGCAGCAAGACTGCTGAAATACGGTGGGCTATTGAAAATGTGTCATCGTCCCGAGCGGCTTGCGGACGTGATTTGTGCGATGCGGGAGAGCGGGATTGAGCCGAAGCAGCTGACCTTTGTGCAAAACACCGCGCGCGAAAAGCCGTGGCTTATTCTCGTGAGCGGAAAAAAGGGCGCGGCGTCGGGAATGGTTATCGAAAAGCCGTTTGTCCTGCGAAATGATGATTTAACCTACACGGAGGAATACTCGAAGATATATGAGTGAATATGGAAAGCTGTCGGTTGTGGGAACGCCGATAGGGAATTTTTCGGATTTCAGCCCGCGCGGCGTGGAAACGCTGGGGAACGCCGACTTTATCGCTTGCGAGGACGGCGGAGCTGCTGTTCTTCGCAACACCGATTTAACCTACACGGAGGAATACTCGAAGATATATGAGTGAATATGGAAAGCTGTCGGTTGTGGGAACGCCGATAGGGAATTTCTCGGATTTCAGCCCGCGCGGCGTGGAAACGCTGGGGAATGCGGACTTTATCGCTTGCGAGGACACGCGGGTGACGGCGAAGCTGCTTGGGCGATTTGACATCAAAAAGCCGCTTTTGTCCTACTACAAGCCGAAGGAGCTTGAAAAGAGCGAGAAAATAATCGCGCTGCTGCTGGACGGGAAAAACGTGGCGCTGGTGTCGGACGCGGGAATGCCGTGCGTTTCCGACCCCGGTTATATTCTTGTGAAAAAGTGCTATGAGCTGGATATTCCCGTTGAGGTTATTCCGGGAGCAAACGCCGCGGTCTGCGCGGTTGCCCTGAGCGGACTTGAGGCGGCGCGGTTTACCTTTGAGGGATTTCTCCCCGTTGAGAAAAAAGAGCGCGCCGAGCGGCTTCTTGACGTGAAAAATCTCCCGCACACGCTTGTTTTTTACGAAGCCCCGCATAAATTAAAGTCAACTCTCGGCGACTTGGCGGACGCGCTCGGAGCGGACAGAAACGCCGCGCTTTGCCGTGAGCTCACCAAAATCCACGAGGAAACGCTTCGCGGCACTCTCGGTGAACTTTTGCAGCACTATGAAGAAACCGAGCCGCGCGGGGAATACGTCATAGTTATCGAGGGAAAACTGCCCGAGAAGCAGACTTTTTCGGTTGAAGAAGCGGCGGCGGTTGCCAAAAAATTGATTGAGGAAGGCGCGAAAACCTCGGACGCGTGCAAAGAAGCGGCGAAAATCACCGGCATTTCAAAGCGCGAGATTTACGCGGCGGTGCTGGGGGAGAGCTGCTGAAAAGCCGCGCTTGACATATTTCTCAAATAGTGGTATAATATTTATACGAAAAGCATACTGTCCGAAAGGAGTATTTTATGAAAACAATCAAAGAAGCAAAAGAAAACTTGGGTCCCACCGCAAAGGTTGTTGTGCCGATTATCAGCGCGGTTATCGTCGTGGCGGCGGCTGTCGCGTACATTTGTATGAAGCTTGCTGACGAGTTTCGCTACAACGAAAAGTGGAAGGATTATGACGAGTGCGGCTGGCACTGATTGTTTGCTATGAAAACAATTCGGCTGCCCGACGGACGTGAGATTACTTACGAGCTCACGCGAAAACGTGTAAAAAACGTCAATTTTCGCGCAAAGGAAAACGGGATTGTCGCGGTTTCGGCAAATTCCCGCGTGAGCGTTCGGCAAATCGAGGATTTTCTCGCCGAGCGCGCGGATTTCTTCTTCAAGGCGTTTGAGCAGATGAAAAAGCGCGCGAGTGAAAATAACGAAAATTCCCGCCTTGTGCGTTATCTCGGGCGGGATTTTCCCGTGAGAGTTATCGAAAATTCGCGGGAAATCGGCGTGCTTGATGAAAACGAGCTTCGTGTGTTCACCAAAAGCACCGATGAAAATTATATCGCGGAGCTGCGTGAAAAAGCGATTTTAACGCGGTTTGCAGTGCTTTGCAGAGAGCTTGACGCGGAGGTTCGCGCGCGGCTTTTGGAAAAGGGTTTTACTCCGCCGCCGACGCGGATTTCGATTAAGGATATGAAATCGCGCTGGGGGAGCTGCTCCTACACGCGCGGCCACATCTCGATAAACAGCCGCCTCGCTGCCTTCCCCCGAGAAACAATTTTGTCGGTTTTTTACCACGAATACGCGCACTATCGCTACCACGACCACTCTCAGAATTTCTACAAATTTTTGCTCGAGCTCTATCCCGATTACCACAAGCACAACAAAATCCTCAAACAACGCTAACCCGCCCTTTCAGAGCGGCAAAAAATCCCGCTCCCTTGACGAGAGCGGGAAGTTTGTTTTAGGAGATAATTTCGCCGCGTTTGTGCGCTTGCTCGAGCTCTATCCCGATTACCACAAGCACAACAACGTTCTCAAACAACGCTAACCCGCCCTTTTCAGAGCGGCAAAAAATCCCGCTCCCTTGACGAGAGCGGGAAGTTTTTTAGGAGATAATTCTCAAAGCCGCGTTTGAATAGCTGTTTGCAAGGCTGATTGCCTTTGAAGCCTTTTCGTTGAAGGCGGACGCCGTGGTTTTCGGCAGGCTTGTGCAGACTTTGAGGAAAGAGTTGAGCTCGTCATACGCGGAGCTTACATATTTTGTCGCGGAGCTGTAATCGCTGGACACGTTGTTGAGCATCATTGTGTAAGCCTTTGCTCTCATAGCGTAGCTAACCGCCGAAACGTATGTGGAAATATCGTTTGAAAGCGTGTTAAACGCCTTGCGCTCAAACGAGTCGAGAGAGGAAAGCTTGCTCTGGAGCAGCGAAATCTGCGCCGTGGAGTTCTTGGCAGCGGAAACCGCCTGAGAAATCATAGAAGCATAAGCGCTGTTCTTATAAGCCGCGGTATAGCTTGTGGTGAACTTGGAGAGGTTCAATCCGCTCATAGCCGAAGTAAACATCGCGTAGTAGGACTGGCAGTTCTTGGTGAACGCCGAATAACCGCCCTTGGGCGAGGTTATGAAATTATAGTAGGAGTCATACTTTGATTTGAGCGATTTAAGCGCGGTATAAAGCGAGCTGAATTCGCTGTTCTTGGGTGACGCAGCAGAAATCGCGCGCTCAACGGTGGATTTGCCCGTCTTGAGATTGTTTATCATATTTGTCGCGAGCTTTGATGAATAGAACGTGGTAATAGCTTCCTCGTTGCTGGAGGTGGAGGTATTCATCGCGTAAACAACGTGCTGCGAAAGCGCTTCCATTTTGCCGACCTCGCCCGCAATCAGCTCAGCCGCGTACATAATCTTCTCGCGGTCTTGCTCGAGGGATTTCAGCTTCGTGTCAGCCGTCACAACAGGCTTGCTTGACGAGGAGCTGGAGGTTTTTGTTGAAGATGATTTTGTGGAAGACGATTTTGTTGAAGTCGAGGATTGCGAGCTGCTTGACGAGGAGCTTGAAGAAGCGGAGGTTGTTTCAGACGAGCTCGACGATGACGAAGAAACCGAAGGCGAGCTTGATGAGCTTGACGAACTGCTCTCAACAGGCGTGCTTACGCTTGACGAGGTGCTCTGGTTTCCTTCGCTGATGGGAGGCTTGGAGGTGTTTTGACGCCACGGCTGAACGAGGAAAATCACTGCCGCAGCCACTCCGACAATGCCCGCGAGAACTCCCGTGAACTTTGAAAGCGGAATTTTTCCGAAAACCATCACGGGCGGCTTGCTTGCGCTCTTTGAGGGAGCGGATTTCGGCGGAACATAAGCGCCCTTGTATGTAGCTCCGCAGTTCTTGCAGAATTTCTCGCTGTCGTACATATCCTGACCGCAGGTTCTGCAATAAACGAGATTTCCCTTCGGGGTTTCCTCGTCGGGATTTGCTTGGGGAGCGTTGTTTTGAGGTCTGCGCGGACGGCTGAAATCCATATCTTCAACAGGCGACGCCGTTGCAACAGCCGCTTTTTCCGTTTCCTGAACAGGAACGGTTTCCGCGATAAAGCCCATTTCCTCGGGGATAAAATCGTCGAAATCGGGATCTGCGGTATCCTTTGCGGGTTCTTCAGCCATAGGTTCAACCTCATTTTCAATTTCTTCAACAGCCACAGGCTCGGGCTCAACAGCCACAGGCTCG
>CAMEQX010000149.1 GCA_945933905.1 uncultured Clostridia bacterium | reverse complement strand
GCGCCGCCGCCTATCAAAAGCAGATTTCGATAGTCGCGAAAAGACAAGCCGTTTGCGTCCTCGTCCATATAAATCCCGTTCACCGCCGCGGCGTTTTCCAGCGCGAGAACGTGCGAGCGGCTCTGATACATCTTGAGAAAATAGCTTCCGTGGCGGTTGTCAAACGGAAAATGCGCGGCGAAAACGATTTTCTTCGCGGTGATTTTTCCGTCAACCGAAATCGCGGTGTTTTTGTCGAGCTCGATTATATGGGTGTTCTCATAGATTTCCAGCCCTTTCGTGAGCGCGGCGAGCAGCTTCAGCGGGTTGAACTGCGCTTGATTTTTCACGCAAACCGCGCCCGCTGTCATAAACGGCAGGGGAATGTTCTCGCAAAATTCGGCGGGGCGCCGAATTATCGACAGCGCGGAAAGCTCGTTGTAGAGCGGCTCGGGGGTGTTTCTTGAATAGATGAAGCTGTCGCGTTTTTCATAGTCGCAGTCGATTTCGCGGGACAACTCCTCGAAGCGCTCGGCGGCGTTTTTGTTTGCGAAATAGTACATTTTAGCGTATTCCGCGCCGTATTTTTCGAGAATTTTCGAGTAAATCAGCCCGTGATGAACGGTGATTTTTGCGGTTGTGTTTCGGGTAATGCCGCCGCAGATTTTTCCCGCCTCGGCGATTACGCAAGAAACTCCGCTGTCCGTGAGCAGCCGCGCCGTGAGTATTCCCGAAATCCCGCCGCCGATTATCAAAACATCGGTTGAAATCGCGGATTTCAGCATCGGATACTGCCCAAAGCTGCCGTGCCAAATTGATTTATTTTCCAAAATTCTGCTCCCTTTCGCTTGGTTTGCGATTATTTTTTGCAGAAATTTGAAATAAATTCCTCTTATAAAACAAATTTTTCACCGCAAAATACTGCAAAGGAGCTGAATTTCGTTGGTGATAATTGTCGGGGAAAATGCGGAAATTCTGCGGTTTAAAGCGAGAATGCTGTTCGGCGGGATTTTTCCCGAGCGTGAGCTTGTCTTGGCGGAAAACCGCGCCGCGATAAACGCGCCGAGCGCTGCCGTAATCTTGGAGAAAAACGCGTCAGCCGAGATTGAGGCGGCGCTCGGGATTATCGCGGACGAGGACGGCTGTTTCGGGGAGCTTCCGCGCGGGGTTCAGCTCATCACTTGCGGCATAAATCCGAAAAATACCGTTTCGTTCACCTCGCGCTCAAACGACAAAATCACGCTTTCGCTCAACCGTTCAATTCGCACAAAAAGCGGAATTGCGCAGCCGCTTGAGCTTCCCGCAGACTTGGTTGAAGGGCTGACGGAATTCGACTATATGGCGGCGTTTGCGGCAAGCCTGCTTCTTTCTTAACGTAATAACCCGAGAAGCACAAGCCCCTCGGGTTATCTATTCTATCTTTTGTTCTACACTATTTGAAGGTTACCGAAAGCTGATTATAAGCTGTCCTGAAGCGCGTCATAGCCGCTTTCACCGGTTCTTACCTTGACAACATCGGATACCTCGTAAACGAAAATCTTTCCGTCGCCGACAGCGCCCGTGTAAAGAACCTCTTTTGCCGTGTTGATAACCGTTTCAACGGGTACCTTGCATACGACAATCTCCATCTTAATCTTCGGCAGCAAGTGCGTTTCAATCTCAACGCCGCGGTAGAATTCCTTCGAGCCCTTCTGCATACCGCAGCCCATTACGTTTGTAACAGTCATACCCGTAATGCCTATCTTGCTCATCGCTTCCTTGAGAGCTTCAAAGCGGTCGGGGCGAGTTACGATAACAACCTTTGTCATAGCAGCTCCATTTTCGGAAGGAACGTACTTCTTGATAACGGGAACAGCGTCCGCGTTTTCAGCAACCGTTTCAACCTCTTTCTCCTTGCCGGAAGAAGTTGTTTCAACGTGCATAGAGGGAACGAAGTCCGCGTAAGAGGAAACAAGACCGTGCTCTGTTGCGTCCAGACCAACGATTTCCTCGTGACGAGAAACGCGCAGACCGATTGTCTTTTTGATGATGAGGAACGTGAGGGAGATGATTGCCGCAGTCCAAGCGAGAATGGACACAATACCGAGAGCCTGAACACCAAGTTGTCCCCAGCCGCCGCCGTAGAACAAGCCCTTTACGGGAGTTCCGCCAACGCCGACATTCTGTCCGTTGCCTGTTGAGAACAAGCCAACTGCGAGAGTTCCCCAAACACCGTTGAAGAAGTGAACTGCAACTGCACCGACAGGGTCATCGATTTTGAGTTTGTAGTCGAGCAGCCAAACGCCGAAGTAAACCAAAAATCCCGAAACAAGACCGATGATTGCCGCGCCCAAGCAGTCAACATCAGCGCAGGGTGCCGTTACGGCAACAAGACCTGCAAGCGAAGCGTTCAGGCACATCGAAACATCGGGTTTGCCGTGCTTCAGCCAAGTGAAAATCATTGTCGTTACCGTAGCAACCGCAGGAGCAACCGTTGTCGTAAGGAACACGTTTGCGAGGAAGTCAACATTTGCAACAGCCGCGCCGTTGAAGCCGTACCAGCCGAACCAAAGAATGAACACACCCAGCGCGCCAAGCGTCATAGAGTGACCGAGAATAGCCTTAGGCTTGCCGTCCTTGTCGAACTTGCCGATACGAGGACCAACCATTTTTGCACCGATGAGCGCGCAGATACCGCCGACGGAGTGAATTGCCGCAGAGCCTGCGAAGTCAACAAAGCCCATCTGTACAAGCCAGCCTCCGCCCCATACCCAGTGCGCTTCGATGGGGTAGATAACCGCGCTGATTATCGCGGAGTAGATGCAGTAGCTGAGGAACTTTGTACGTTCTGCCATCGCGCCGGAAACGATTGTCGCAGCGGTTGCGCAGAAAACGAGGTTGAAAACGAACTCGGCGCAGCGGTCGAAATTCGTGAAGCTGCCGAGAATATCGAGCGTGGGGATACCAACCAGACCAAAGAATGTATCCTCACCGAGCATCAGCCCAAAACCAAGTAAAACGAACACCACGGTACCTATGCAGAAGTCCATGAGGTTCTTCATAATGATGTTGCCGGCGTTCTTTGCGCGTGTCATACCGGTTTCCACCATCGCGAAGCCCGCCTGCATAAAGAACACGAGCGCTGCTCCTATCAAATACCAAATACCGTTGCCGTCGCCTACGTTAAACATCGTTTTGTTGACGACTTCTTCTGCTCCCAAGACCTCAGCAGCCTCGGAGAGCATTGCCAAACCCTGTAACATAAAATCCGCTCCTTTTTGCTAGATTACCGTAAATTCCTTTCACGGCTTAAAAAAGCAAAAGGAGCCGTTCACCTGCGGTTGAGAAATCAAAACAACTGCTTGAGAGGTTTTGCGGAAATTTTCACTCCCGCGAAGACGCAGTCACTTTTTGATTTATCAACCGTAAGTTTCACAGCTCCCTTGCTATGTCTTAATTATACTCAAAACAAACTCGTTTGTCAAGAGATTTTTGCAATTTTTTCTTTTGAAACTTGCATTTTGTGGATTTTCACAATTTCAATAAAAACAAGGCGCTTTTACACGACATTTTGCACAAAAACAGGCAAAAACCGCGGTAAATTGCGGAAAAATCGGCGAATTTTGGCTTGATTTGCTGATAAGCGGGGTGATTTTCTTGATGGGGAATGTGTATAAAAACGGTGATTTTGCAGAAAATAGAGATGTAAACTTTCAAAAGGAGTGATTTTATGACACGAAAGACGTCAAGCGTTATCAAGGGCGCAGCCGCGGGAGTTATCGCGGGAAGCGCGGCTTTTATGGCGGTTAGAATGTTCACGGGCGGCAGCCACCGCGCAAACAAAACCGCGAAAAAGGCGGTAAAAGTCATCGAAAACCTCGTTGACACGATGATGTAACCGCCGCAATTTTGCACAAAGCCGCGCCGTATGCGGACCGAAACGGCGCGGTTTTTCGTTGTGCTTGCATTTTTGAAGTCGATTTTTGGCGGGAGCGGTTGCGTTGCCGAAATCTCGGCGGGGGCGTTTGCGCTGCCGAAAATCGCGGCGGGAGCGGTTGCGTTGCCGAAATCGCGGCGGGAGCGGTTGCGCTGCCGAAATCATGGCGAGGAGCGGTTGCGTTGCCGAAATCGTGGCGGGGGCTAAACCCGCTCCCCGAGCTGTGCGAGCGCCTCTTTCCGAAGCACGAAAACCGCGAACAAATTCGGCAGCGCCATCAGCCCGTTGAGCATATCCGCGACGCCCCACGCAAGCCCCATATTCACCGTCGCGCCAACTATCGAAAACGCGGTGAAGGCAACGAGAAACGGCTTTCTTATGCGGTTTCCGAAGATGAAGCACGCCGCCTCGCTCCCGAAATACGACCAGCCGATGACCGTTGAAAACGCGAACATCGCCACCAGCACCGACAGCACGCCGCCCGCCCAGTCACCGAACTCCGATTTGAACGCGACCGACGCGAGCCCCGCTCCAGAAACCTGCTCTATGACTGCGCCGACGAGTTTTCCGTCCCGCAAAATCCCCGTGATTTGCAGTACATTTGAATACGGCGCGCTGTCCGGCAAATCCGCGAAAATTTCCTCACCGTGAACTCCAAAACAGCGTATTTTCCCGCCGTGAGCCGCGCTGTCCGTGATAATTTCATCGTTCTCGGACAACCGAAAATACTGCGTTTCCTCGGTCACCGCGCGCAAAACCTCGTCCTTTTCGGGAAGCCTGCCTTCAAAAACGCTGTTCATATTGCTCGGG
Organism: uncultured Clostridia bacterium; assembly: GCA_945933905.1. Lineage (GTDB taxonomy): Bacteria > Bacillota > Clostridia > Oscillospirales > Ruminococcaceae > CAG-115. The sequence continues at coordinate 4 of CAMEQX010000149.1, read as the reverse complement.
AGCA
>CAMEQX010000148.1 GCA_945933905.1 uncultured Clostridia bacterium | reverse complement strand
CCTTTTTGTAGCGCTCTATCAGCTTTTTCATATCGTCCATAAGATAACCTCCGATTAAATACAAGTTTTGTTCTCGTAAAAATATATGCGAAAAATTGCAGTAAAATGCAGTCAAAAACGCGCTATTATATATGTGAAATCCGAAATTCTATAAAAGGAGTGTGACCTATGCAGCGAAAAAACGCAAAAACTACGGTTAAGGATTTTTTCGACGCAAACTCAGCTAAATTCATTAAATTCGGCAAAACCTTTATCGCAAATCTCAACGATGAAAATCTCATCAACGAGCTTGCTCACAAGGATTTGGAAAAGCTCGCGAAGGTGTTTAAGCTGGTTTTTGAGCTTCTCGGCGACAACACTCGCGGCGACGCCTCGGAAAAGGCTGCCGAGCTTATCGCGGCTTATACTTCGCTCACGGAGGAGGACGAGCAATGACTTTTTCTCCGAAACAGGAACAAGCGCTGCGGCTGCTCAAAAACGGCGGCTTGAAGCGCATCAACATCTTCGAGGGGAGTGTGCGAAGCGGCAAAACCTATATTTCAATGGTGATGTGGGGGATTTGGGTTGCCGCGTCGTCAAAGGACGGAGCGTATCTTATGTCCGCGAAAACGCTCGGCACCCTCAAACGCAACGTCCTCGAGCCTATGCGCGCGATTTTCGGCGATTGCTTCACTTACAGTATCGCGAAAAAAGAAGGCTTGCTTTTCGGGAGGAAAATCTTCCTTGAGGGCGCTTCAAATGCCGAGAGCGAAAGCAAAATCCGCGGAATGACGCTAAACGGCGCTTATTGTGATGAGCTCACGCTGTTCTCGGAGGACTTTTTCGTGATGCTGCTCTCGCGCTTGTCCGAGAAGGGCGCGAAGCTGTTTGCGACAACAAATCCCGATGACCCGATGCACTGGGTTAAACGCGATTATCTCGACAACAAATCGGTGGATTTGCTCGCGCTGAAATTTCGCTTGGAGGACAATGTTTTCCTCCCGAAAAAGTACATCGAGCAGCTCAAAAACGAGTTTTGCGGCGTGTTCTACGACCGCTTTATTCTCGGTGAATGGACGGCAGCCGAGGGGAGAATTTACGACGGCTTCGGCAAAAGCAACATCATTTCCGTGGACGAGCTTCGCCTAAAAACCGCGCAAAATCCGGTTGTTCTTTCGGTTATCGGCGTGGATTACGGCGGAAGCGGCTCAAGCTCTGCGTTCACGCACGTTGGCTTTGACGCGGGCTTCAAAAACGTCTATGTTTTGTCGGAGTATTTCGACAGCAAAAATCGCTCGGCGGAGAGCCTGATAAACGCTTTTCGGGACTTCGTTCACGATGAAAAGGAGAAGTTCCCGACGCTTTCGACAGCCTTTTGCGACAGCGCAGAGCAGCTTTTAATCAAGAGCTTTCGCGGGGCGGTGAGGATTGAAGTCAAAAACGCGCTCAAAAAGCCGATAAACACGCGCATAAATATGCTCAGCAGACTGATTTCGGCGAACCGATTTTTCGTGCTCGACCACTGCCCGCACACGATTGACGCGATACGCTCGGCACTTTGGGATACGCGGAATATCCACAAAAATCAGCGTCTCGACAACGGCACCACAAACATCGACAGCCTCGACGCGCTTGAATACGCTTTTGAGCGGTTTGAGCGGCAGCTTTTCAGATTTTAACAAAAAAAGCTCCCGAAGAAATTCGGGAGCAAATTGCCGCGCGATGAAAAGGTGTGAAGGGTGTGCAAATACTTGGAAATATATGTAAAATCGCACGGCTGTTAAAATGGAAGGGGTGAGGACTCAAAGTCACGGCATCCGCCGCGGGAGAACTGCTTTCCTGTCCTCTTAATGCTATTTTACCATATTTTTCGCAAAAGTCAACCTTTATTACAAAACTGTAATTATATTGTAATTCTTTTGCAAGAATTGTAATTTTTCTGTAAGAAAGGCTATTGCAGAGAGTTTTGTGAAAATGAAAGAAATGTGCCGCGGCAATTCAAAAATATCGGAATTTTCGTGCTTTGGCCAATACCGATTGATTTTAGCTTTGGGCTTTGGTATAATTGTGTTGTAAAAAGAAATTGCAAGAAACGGAAAATAATAATTCATATTGAACAGCGGACAAGGGCGTCTTTATTTCACTCCTGTCCGTTTTTTGCGTTTCGCGGAAGGAGAGATTTTAATGTATAGGCGCACGGAAAGGTGGCTGGACAACAGAGGTATGACCTATAAAACCACCGACGGCAGAGATGTCACCGCGCTCACGAGCGTTTCTCTCGACATCAAAAAGGGCGAGTTTATCTCGCTGCTTGGACCGTCGGGCTGCGGCAAGACAACGCTTCTGCGGATTATCGCCGACCTCCTCCAGCCCACGAAGGGCACGATTACCGTAGGCGGCGAAACTCCCCGACAGGCTCGCCTCAAGCAGCGCTATGGCATAAGCTTCACATCGACTTGCTCAAAATCTGGCGCAAAACCAACAAAACCATAATTTTCGTCACCCACAACATTCAGGAGTCGGTTTTCCTCTCGGACAGAGTTTGCGTGCTTTCACCGCATCCGAGGCGGCTTTCGGCGATTGTCGATATCGATTTGCCGCGCCCGCGAACAATGGAAATGCGAAACACTCCCGAATTCACCGAGCTTGTCGCAAAGGTTCGCGGCAGCTTTGAAGGGGTTTAAGGAGGGCTTTAGATGACGAAAATCAAGAAATTCCTGCACTCCAAAAAGCTGGTTACAATCGTTTGGGTTGTCGGGATTATCGTAATCTGGGAGATTTTCGCGTTTATCGTTCAAGCGACAAAGCGCACTCCAATAAACGTTCTCCCACATATTTGGCAGATTATCGGCTCGTTCTTCTCGGACAGTAAGGTCAGCGGGCAGCTCACAATGGCTGAGCTCATCGGTCAAAGCTGCGCGGAAACGCTGCTGAGAGCGGGCTTGGGCTTCCTTATCGGAACAGTTGTCGGGTATGTGCTGGCGCTTTTGATGAACCTCTCGGGCGTTGTCGAGAAAATCGCGTTCCCTTATCTGATGCTCATTCAGATGATTCCTATTCTGGGAATGGCACCGATTATCCTCGCGATTACTGGCGATATCAACACCTCGCGTATCGTCATCGCCGCAATCCTCACGTTTTACCCCGTTTCAACAAACGTTCTTGCGGGATTTAAGGCGGTCGAGCGAGAAAAGCACGAGCTTATGTACTCCTACGCGGCAAACAAGTTTCAGCTTTACACAAAAACGCTTATCCCCTCGTGTATCCCGTACTTTTTCACGGGGCTGAAAATCTCCGCTCCGATGGCTATCACGGCTTCAATCCTTGTCGATACCTTGCAGGGCGGAAACGGGCTCGGCTGTATGCTTTCGCAGTCGCTCAAGGGCTGGGCTTACGCTTGCGAGCACACCGAGGAGGCTGCTGAAATCGTATTTGCGGCAGGTTCTTCCGTTTCCGCGGCTCACCAGTCTTATATGGCGGGCGAGGTTGCAAAGCTTGTTACTACCGATATGAACGGCAATTCCGTTTCTGCGGCAAATGTCGGCAATATGGACGAAACTGCAATGCAGCAGACTCTTGACCTTGCGAAAAAGTACATTATCCTCGAGGACAGCGCGGCTAAGGAGAAGCTCGCTTCGATGAAGCTTGACGATATCCGCAGCACCGCTTATCTCACCTACGACAAGGAAAAAGACGGCGCTCCCGAAAAGACCTCCGTTTCCGTTCAGCTCAAGTGGCTGCCGCAGGCTCAGTTTATGGGCTATTATGTAGCTAAGGCAAAGGGCTATTATGATGAAGTTGGTCTTGACGTCAACATTGTTTCCGGCGGCGGCGACATCTCCGAAACTACCGCGGTTTACAACGGTACGGTTGACTTCGGCGTAACTTGGGTTTCCAACCTCATCAACGCAAATGCCGGCGGTATGGAGCTTCTCGAGGTTGCTCAGGTTTATCAGCGTTCCGGACTTGTTCTCGTTTACAAGAACGACAAGTTCACTAAGTGAACCTGTTCACAAGTAAACCTGTTTACAAGTGAACCTGTTCACGAGTAATTAAATCCACTAATAGATGTTTTCATTGGTTTTCATTTAACGGCTCACGGGCGGTTTTCCGCCGCCCGCGCGTCCGTCGGAAAGCCCATATTTTCGGATATCGGTTTTCCGACGGATACGCAAAGTCCGATTATTTAACGGGAGGTTTTTATATGGAGCTTATCATAAAAAACGGAACGGTTGTTTCCGCAACTCAAATGTACAAGGCTGATATCGCGGTGAAGGACGGAAAAATTGCCGCAATCGGCTCGGATTTGTCCGATATGAACGCGGACAAGATTGTTGACGCGGCAGGGAAGCTGGTTCTCCCGGGCGCTATCGACGCGCACACCCACCTTGCGATGCCTTTCGGCGGCACAATTTCCTCCGACGACTATTTCGCGGGAACAAGAGCGGCTGCCTGCGGCGGTACCACAACGGTGTTCGATTTCGCGCTCCAGAATTTTGACGAAACAATGGTTGACACATTCAAGCGCAGAAACGCTCTTGCGGCTCCCGACGCGGCGGTTGACTATTCGTTCCACATCGGCGTCAAGGATATCCACGGCGAGCTTCTCGATTCCATAAAAGACGCCTGCGATTTGGGAATTACATCTTATAAAGTATTTATGGTGTACGATTTTGGCGTTTCGGACGGTGTTTTCTTCAAACTCCTGTCCAAATCCAAGGAGTTCGGCGCGCTTATCGCAGTTCACGCGGAGAACATCGAGCTTGTCAACACGCTCACCG
>CAMEQX010000147.1 GCA_945933905.1 uncultured Clostridia bacterium | reverse complement strand
AAGAATAGCAACCACGGCATTTTTCGCGCCGTTTACGGTGACCTCGCCCGAGAGCTTTTTTCCGCCCTCTACAATATATTTTTCCATAAAGAAATTCCCCTCTGCCCTCAAAATAGGACATTGTTTTGTATTTTAATATATGTAAAATGAATAAAATTCAGATTAAATTCAGTGCGAGAGCACAATTTTGCCCACTCACACTCTATTATTATAACATACTTTTTACATTTTTTAAAGCCCGAAATGAAAAAAATTTTCATAACTGCTATTTTTTGTTACTATTCACTAAAAACTGTCGAAAAATTGTGGAAATTTACACACTCCTGACTAAACGCAAACAGAAAGCGGCGAAAAACCGATATATTTTCGCGCTTGTGAATATTATTGTCAAAAATATGCGCGTTAATCTTGACAAAAAATGATTTTTGTGCTTTAATATTATTATGGGGTAACTTGTATTTTTGTTGCCTTAACATATATTTTTGGAGGATTTTTTGACAATGGTAAAGTTAAACGAAAATTTCGGCAATTTGAAGAAAAATTATCTGTTCATCGAGATAGCAAAGCGCATCAAAGCGTATTCCGAGCAAAATCCCGAGGAAGCGAAAAAGCTTATCAGAATGGGAATTGGCGATGTAACGCGCCCGCTTGCGCCGGTTGTTGTTGACGCGATGGTTAAGGCTACAAAGGAAATGGGCGTTCGCGAAACCTTCCGCGGCTACGAGGACAGCGGCGCGGGCTATGATTTCTTGCGCGAGGCTGTTTCAAAGTACTACAAGAGCTTCGGCGCGGACGTTCCCGCAGAAGAAATCAGAATTTCCGACGGCGCAAAGAGCGACTGCGGCAATATCATCAGCATTTTTGGCAGCGGAAACACCGTTCTCGTCACCGACCCCGCTTATCCCGTTTATGTTGACAGCAACATTATGAACGGAAACAACGTTATCTTCGCCGATTCCACCGAGGAAAACGGCTTTAACGCAATGCCCGACAATAGCGTAAAGGCGGATTTGATTTACCTCTGCTCCCCGAACAACCCGACAGGCTCCGCGTATTCCACGGAACAGCTCAAGAGTTGGGTTGACTACGCGCTTGAAAACGACGCTGTTATTATCTACGACGCGGCTTATGAGGCGTTTATCACCGAGGACAACATCCCGCGTTCGATTTACTGCATAGAAGGCGCGAAAAAGTGCGCGATTGAGATTTGCTCGCTGTCGAAAACGGCAAGCTTTACGGGAACGCGCTGCGGCTATACGGTTGTGCCGTTTGACATTGTTTTGAAGAACTCAAAGGGCGAGGACACTCGTCTTGCAGACCTTTGGGGAAGGCGTCAGGGAACCTGCTTCAACGGCGTTTCCTATCCCGTTCAGAGAGCAGCGGAGGCTGTGTTCACGGAAGAAGGACAGAAGCAGTGCCGAGAGAATATCGCTTATTATCAGGAGAACGCGCGCATTATTATGAACGCGCTCGATGAGCTTGGAATTAAGTACACGGGCGGCATAAATTCGCCGTATGTATGGCTGAAGTGCCCGAACGGAATGGATAGCTGGGCGTTTTTCGACCTGTTGCTGACGAAAATTCAGGTTGTCGGAACTCCCGGCGCGGGCTTTGGAAAGAACGGCGACGGCTGGTTCAGACTGACCTCGTTCAGCACGCACGAAAAGACCGCTGAGGCTATGGAGAGAGTAAAATCTCTGTTGAAATAAAGAAAAGGGGAGCTTATGAGCAAATCAAGGCTGAAACTGACCTATAATTCGCCGGTAATTCTTACATTTTCTGTAATTTGCTTGGCGACGCTGTTGATTGATATGATGACGCAGGGCGGCTCGAACAGACTGCTTTTTGTGTGCTACGGGCACGCGAATTTGCTTGACCCGCTGACGTATCTGAGAATGTTCTCGTATGTTTTCGGGCACGCGAGCTTTGCGCATTTTGCGGGGAACATCACGATGCTGCTGCTTGTGGGACCGATAGTGGAGGAGCATTACGGCAGTTGGAACACCGTGATAATGATGGCGGTGACGGCGCTTGCGGGCGGCTTGCTGAATATGTTTTTCTTTGACACGGGGATACTCGGGGCGTCGGGGCTGGTGTTTCTGATGATAATTCTGAGTGCGTTCACGAGTATGAAGAAGGGTGAGATACCGCTGACGCTGATATTGATTGCGGCGATATATCTCGGGCAGGAGATTTACAGCGGGATTGCGGTTAATGATAACATTTCGCATTTCGGACATCTTTGCGGAGGTGTTTCGGGGATTGGTTTTGGAATTGCGTTTCATAAGAAGAAGTTTAATGGGTAAGGAAAGTCCCGAGCGTATTGCTCGGGATTTTTGCATTTTGTGACCGTAGAGCGCGAAGCGAAAAAAGTCTTTTTGAAAGTCCAGAAAACTTTTTCTTCAGAAAAAGTTTTTTGGTCGCCGAAGGCACTCGCGGCGAAGCCGCGCACTCCGCGCGAAGCGCGGTAAACGCGTTCAAAAGCGCTAAAGGGGTTTGGGGGAAAACAAGAGTTTTCCCCCAAGCGTTTTCGTTGGCTAAACGCCAACGGAAACGCACGAACAGCTCGCAGAGCAAGTTTATCAAACAAAACTCGGAGTTTTCGTTCCGAGTTTCTTTGTTAAGTTAGGTTTGTGGAATGGGATTTGCTATTTTTTTGACGTCCGTCAAAAAAATTTGGCAATGGTTGTGAAATTGAATTTCAAGTTTGTTTGTGAAAGATTACTTTGAAAAATCGTCCTTTTTGGATTTAACGGCTTCGCCTTCAGTGACGCTTCGCTTCAGTCTTGGAACCTTTTTCTGAAGAAAAAGGTTCCAAACCTCCAAAAAGACTTTTAGCGCTTCGCAGTGCTTGAAACCAACTTCGCTATAACTCCCCCTTCAACACGCGCAGCAGCCTCGCCACCGGCAGCCCCACCACATTAAAATAATCCCCGTCAATCCGCTTCACAAGCAGCGCGCCCTTCCCCTGAATTCCATACGCGCCCGCTTTATCCATCGGCTCCCCGCTCTTAATATACTCGGCAATCTCCCCGTCCGAAAGCTCGTAAAACTCCACCTTCGTCTCCTCGAAAAACCGCTCCTTCCGACCGTTCGCGAAAATCACGCACACTCCCGTGAACACCTCGTGCGCCCGCCCCGAAAGCGTCTTCAGCATCGCAAACGCGTCCTTCTCGTCAGCAGGCTTTCCGAGAATTCTCCCGTCAATCGCCACAACCGTGTCCGCCGCAACAATAATCTCGCCCCGATTTTCGCGATAAATCTCCTCCGCCTTTTGCTCGGAAAGCAAAACCACCGCGTCTTCCGGCGAAATCTTCTCCGGCAAAACTTCCTCGCTTTTCGCGGGAATTATCCGAAAATCCTCCGTGATAAGCGACAAAAGCTCCCGCCTTCTCGGACTTTGACTTGCAAGTATCACTCAATTACTTCCTTTTCACACCATTTTCGTAGGTATTGTTGTAGTTGTCAATGCACTGCTTGATAATCTCAACCGCCGCCTTTTGCCCCATAACCTCGTTAACTGCGGTTTCCTTGCCCTCAAGCTGCTTGTACACGCTGAAGAAATGACGCATTTCCTCGAAAATATGCGACGGAAGCGCTTCAATTCCGCGATAAGCGTTGTAGGTCGGGTCTTCAAACGGAATAGCGATGATTTTCTCGTCATTTTTGCCGTTGTCAAGCATCGTGATAACGCCGATTGCATAGCACTGCACGATAACCAGCGGGTCAATCGGCTCGTTGCACAAAATCAGCACATCAAGCGGGTCGCCGTCATCGGCAAGCGTTCTCGGAATAAAACCGTAGTTTGCGGGGTAGTGCGTGGAGGTGTAGAGTATTCTGTCCAGTCGAATAAGCCCCGTTTCCTTGTCAAGCTCATACTTTTTCTTGCTTCCCTTTTCGATTTCAACAACAGCGAGGAAATCATAAGGGGTAATTCTCTCGGGTGAAATATCGTGCCAAACGTTCATAAAAATCCTTCCTTCTTGTCAATTTTTCAATTTATATTATATAACATTTTTCTCCGTAAAGCAATAGTTTTTTCACTATTCTTTTTAAATTGCATAGAATGTTATTGAAAAAAGCTATCGGATAAGGAGCGGCTATGAAAATTTTGTGTATCGGCGGCGACAAAAGAATGTTGTATGCGGCGGATTTTCTGTCTGCCGAGCGGCTTTTTATGGGGAATTTTCCCGAGATACAGGGGAAATTCGGCGGGATTGTCCTTCCTATGCCGCTTTCAAAGGATAAACTTAGCATAAACGCGCCGCTTTCGCAGACGGCAGTTACATTCAACATTATTTTGCAGTACGCCGAGAAAAGCGCCGTTATTTTCGCGGGGGGAACTTGTGACGCTCTCGAAAAGCTCTGCCGCGAGAACAATTTTTCGCTTGTCAACTATTTTGCAAGCGAGCGGCTTGCCCTGAAAAACGCTGCGCTTACCGCGGAAGCGGCGGTTTGTCTTTTGTCGCAAAACGGTGATGAAGCGCTGCTCGGTGCGGAAATTCTCGTGACGGGATATGGGAGAATTGCGCGTTTTCTTGCGAGATATCTCAAAACGCTCGGCGGGAAGGTCACGATTGCCGCAAGAAATCCCGCCGCCCGAGCCGCCGCTGAGCTGGAAGGCTTTTGCGCGGTTGACATAAACGAGATAAGCGGCGGTTTCGATTACTGCGCGAATACCGTTCCCGCGCACGTTTTGCCGGAGGAATTATTCTCGGATATCGGCGCATATATGGAACTGGCAACGCTTGCCGGTGAACG
>CAMEQX010000146.1 GCA_945933905.1 uncultured Clostridia bacterium | reverse complement strand
GCGGTCACTCGGTCAAGCTCGGCAAGCCGCTCGAGAACAAGCTCCGCGCTCCCGTCAACCGCGCAAGCCGCCGCGAGAAATTCCGCAAGCGTAACCGCCGCGCCGTAAACGAGGAAATTCTCGAAAATCCCGCGCTTTGTGAGGTAAAACGGCATTTTCAGCTCGAACAGCAGATTTTTCGCGAGATTTCGGAAAAAATACTCCCGCCCCGCAAAACGCTCCGCAAGCCGCTTTTCATCGCGATTTTCAAGGTTTTCCCCGAAAATTTCCGCGAAAAGTTCACCCGCAAGCCGATTACTCATAAACTCGCGTTCCTCGAGAAAATTCGTCTCGTCAAGCCGCTCCGAGAGCCGCTCCAGCGCCTCGGGAAGCTCGCTTTCGTTCACCTCGGAAAGCGTTTTCGCGGCAGCCGCGCCGATTGCGAGATTTGTCTGAATTCCCGCGGATTTCTCGGAAATTATGTCGAAAAACAGCCCGAAAAGCTCGTTTCGGAAAGCAAGCGCGGGATTTTTCGCGAAATCGGCTTCATTCTCGCACAAAACCGCCTTGAATTCAACCGTATCCCCGCGAATTTGAACTGTTCTCAGATTGATTTCGAGCGCGTTTTCATCGTTGAACAAAATCCGCAAAACCTCGGGACAGCTCGAAAAACACCCTCTCGTCAGAACGGAATTGTTGAAAACGGCAGCTCTCGGGTACATCGCGCAGGTCGCCGACAAAATCTCCTCGCCGAAAGTCAGCTGAAGCGAGCAAAGCCCGTTCTCAGAAAGGAACGGGCAAGCCGAATTGATTAGGTTTATGTTTCGGGCGTTTTGCTCTTTGATGAACGCAGAGCCGATTTTCTCGCGCAGCTCCTCGGGCATTTCCCGCGAAACCAGCCGCTCGTACTCCTCGTTTGTCCACAAAACGCGCCCCCAGCGCCCGCAGCAGTTCTGCGGACACGCCGAGCCGGTACACTTAAACTCGCCGAAATATTTCGGCTCAATTATGTTGTAAAATCCCATTAGAAGCTTGCGGAATAGTTCGGAGCTTCCTTGGTAATCTGGATATCGTGCGGGTGGCTTTCGCGAAGTCCCGCGCCGGTGATTTTGACGAATTTCGCTCTCTCCTGAAGCTCGGGGATTGTCGGGCAGCCACAGTAGCCCATACCGCTTCTGATACCGCCGACAAGCTGGAATACGGTATCTGCAACAACTCCCTTGTAAGGAACGCGTCCTTCAACGCCCTCGGGAACAAGCTTTTTGTCTTTTTCTTGGAAATATCTGTCAGCAGAACCGCGCTTCATTGCCGCAAGCGAACCCATTCCGCGATAAACCTTGAACGAGCGTCCCTGATAAATCTCGACATCGCCGGGCGACTCCTCGCAGCCTGCAAGCAGTGAACCGAGCATTACGCAGTTCGCGCCGGCAGCAAGTGCCTTTACGATATCGCCTGAGTACTTGATACCGCCGTCCGCGATAACGGGAACGCCGTATTTTGCCGCCGCGCAAGCGCAGTCATAAATCGCGGTAATCTGCGGAACACCGATACCCGCGACAACGCGCGTTGTACAAATCGAGCCGGGGCCTATACCGACCTTAACTGCGTCCGCGCCCGCCTTAATCAAATCCTCGGCAGCCTCGGCGGTTGCGATATTGCCTGCGATAATGGGCGTATCGGGAACGCGTTTTTCACCTTATCCAGCGTCATCATAATGTTCTTGCTGTGACCGTGCGCCGAGTCAAGAACGAGAACGTCCGCCTGTGCCTTGATAAGCGCGCCCGCTCTCTCGAGAACATCGGGCGTTATACCGATTGCCGCGCCGCAAAGCAGTCTGCCGCTCTTATCGCGTGCGGTGTTCGGATACTGAACGGATTTTTCGATATCCTTAATTGTGATAAGTCCCTTGAGATAGCCGTTTTCGTCAACCAGCGGGAGCTTTTCAATCTTATGTCTGCGAAGAATTTCCTGCGCGCCCGCAAGGGTTGTCCCGACGGGAGCCGTGATAAGATTTTCCTTTGTCATAACCTCGCCGATAGGCTGCGCGGGGTCTGAGATGAAGCGCAGGTCGCGGTTGGTGAAAATGCCGACGAGCTTGCCGTTTTCAACAATCGGCACGCCGCTGATTTTATATTTGCCCATAAGCGCGTCGGCGTCGCGAACGCTGTCCTCGGGTGAAAGGAAGAACGGATTGACGATAACGCCGTTTTCCGAGCGCTTTACCTTGTCAACCTCGTCAACCTGCTGTTCGATGGTCATATTCTTGTGGATAATGCCGATTCCGCCCTCACGCGCGATTGCGATTGCCATTTTCGCCTCGGTTACGGTATCCATAGCGGCGGTCATTATGGGAGTGTTAAGCTGAATTGTCTTGGTGAGATTTGTCTTAATGTCAATCATATTCGGAGTAACGTCGCTTCTTCCGGGAACCAGCAGCACGTCGTCAAACGTGAGTCCCTCTTTGGTAAATTTTTCCTCAAAATTACAGTTGAGCATAGAATTCTCCTCTCGCTTTCATTTTCGTATATTGTTATTATTATACACCACAAAGCAAAATTTTTCAAGCGGGAAATCAAACAAAAATACACAAATATCTTTAAATTTTTTTAACAGGTTTATGACATTTTAACGCACTTGTTAAAAATTCGGTGAAAATGGGCTTCAAGCTCTTGACTAAATCAAGAATTTATTATAAAATATAAGTGTATGTGTAATTATTAAACAAAAGAGGTTAAAGATAAAATGAACAAAATAGAAACCATAGTTTCGGCGTCGCTGCTTGCGTGCAATCTTGCGAACTTTGAAGGTGAAATAAAGCGCTGCGAGAGGGCGGGCGTTGACTGGATACATTTTGACGTTATGGACGGGCATTTCGTGGAGCAAATCACCTACGGCGCGACCGTTCTCAAGCACGTCAGAAAGGTCACCGAAAAGGTTCTTGACGTACACCTTATGGTTGAAAACCCGCAAAGTCAGATAAAATTCTTCGCGGACGCCGGCGCCGATTTGATTACAATTCACCTCGAGAGCAGCGGCGATATCGCGGATTGTCTGCGGGAAATCCGCTCGCTCGGGAAAAAATCCGCGCTTGCGATAAAGCCCGCAACTCCCGTTGAACAGATTTTTGATTATCTTCCGCTTTGCGATATGGTTTTGGTGATGACCGTTGAGCCCGGCTACGGCGGACAGGGCTTTATCTACGATATGCTTCCGAAGCTCAAGGTTCTGCGCGAATACGCCGACCAAAACGGCTTTGAAAAGCTGGATATTCAGGTTGACGGCGGAATTAACGAAAAAACAGGCTTTTCCGCGGTAAATGCGGGAGCAAACGTTCTCGTTGCGGGAACGGGACTTTTTAAAGCGCCCGATATGAAATCGGTCTGCGAGGCGCTGAAAGGAAACTGATAGATGACGAAGAATATTGCTCGCGAACCGAACAAGGTTTATTTCGAGCGAATGGTTATTATGGCGATGCTGCTGGTTCCCGCGACGTTTTTACAGGGAATTCGCGCACTTTTGATATGCGCGATGAGCGTGGTGTGCTGTATGATTGCAGACGCGCTCTGCTGCCTTATCAGGAAAATCCGCTATAACATAAAAGACGCCGCCGTTATGTTTTGGGGCTTGGCGGCGGGAATGATGATGCCCGTGAGCGTTCCCGTGGGGCTGATAATTTTGTCGTCTGTTTTATGCGTGGTTGTCGGAAAACACCTTTTCGGCGCCTCGGACAACATCATCTTCTCTCCCCCTGCGATTTCAACGGCGTTTCTCATAATCTGCTATCCCGCGGAGATGCTTTATTCAACGAAATACGGCGAGATTTATCCCATTTTCGCGGAATTTGAAGGCGAGCTCACCCGCTCTGCCGAATATTCGCTGAAGCTCGGAAATGTCCCGTCGAAAAACGTTCTCGACACGCTTATGGGATTTGTGACGGGAAGTATCGGCACGGTTTATATGCTGGTAATTCTCGTTTGCGGAATTTGCCTTGTTCTGCGCCGTACAAACAGCTTTGCTTCGGTTATGTCAACTCTTGTCGTGACGGCGGCGCTTGCGTTTTTCTACCCGAGAGCCGATTTCGGAAACGGCTGGCTTTCGGTTTTCTACGAATTATCCTCGGGCTATCTGCTTTTCGGCACGGTTTTCCTTGCCGCCGAGCCCTACAACGTCCCGCAGAAGCTTATGGGGAAAATCCTTTACGGCGCGACGCTCGGCTATATCACGATGATGTTTCGCTATTTCGGGCAAACCGAGGGAAGCTTTCTGTTTGCGTTTTTGCTTACGGGCGCGCTGGGAAGCAGTTTTGACCGTCTTGTCGATAACTTGGTTTACTGGAAGAAAACCTACGTCAATTCCTTTGAAAAATCCAAGACAAAGGTTCAGAGCGGCGGCGTAAAGCTGACGGACACTCAGGAAATCGTCATTCCCGAAAAGTACAAATACAACACCCCGCCCATTGACAGCGAGATTAAACGTCACCGCAAAGAGAAAAGGAAGAAGGAGGACGACAGATGACGGCGGAAACCAAGAAAAAACACATAAACGCCGACGGTCTGCTCAGGCAGAATATCGTCCTTATGAGCGGGCTTGTCACGGCGCCGATTATTGTTGCGGCAACGACAATGCAGCGCGCTCTTGTCCTCACGATGAGCTTTTTCGCGATTTCCTACTTCTCGATTTTGATTTGCAGGTTTATTCCGCGAAAAATTGTATATACTGTTAGAATATTACTCTACACGATTGTAGCGGCGGCGCTTTTTATCCCGACGGTTATGGGGCTTCGCTA
>CAMEQX010000145.1 GCA_945933905.1 uncultured Clostridia bacterium | reverse complement strand
AGGTGCTTTCAACGGTTCTCGGCTCTCACGGAAAGGGCTTTGTAAGTCTCGGGCTTGCCGAGAGCTTTTACGAAAAGGGCGGCGACTCCTACGAGATTTCAAACCTAATTTCAAAGGCGAAAAACCAAATCGAGGCGGGCGACGGAAACTACAATATGATGTTTGTCGCGATTGGACTTCAGGCAAGACTTTTCCTGATAAACGGCGAAATTTCCGAGGCAAGAGAGCTGGTTGAAGGCTTTCGTGAGCGCACGGAGAAAACCAAGTTTATCTACAAGCTCCGTAAAAACATCAACGCTTTGTTGTGCAGAATTTCGCTCTATGAGAGCGATTACGGCGCGGTTAACGATTGGCTTTTGAAAGAAGCTCCCGATGAAAACGAGTTTTTCGCCCTGTACCGCTATCAGTACCTCACGAAAATCCGCTGTTATATCGCGCTTGAGAGGTACGCGCCCGCGCTTGCGCTGATTGACAGGCTTTGCGATTACGCGGAGCTGTGTGACCGAAAGTATATTTCGATGGAGCTCGCCATCTTCAAATCAATCATAAAATTCCGCAAAAAAAGCGCTTGGCAAGAGGAATTTACTGTGGCTCTCCGCAAAATCAAGGAGTACGATTTTATCAGAATTGTTTCCGAGCACGGAGCAGCTGTTTATCCGCTTTTGGACGCGGTTCGCGAGGAATTTTCATCCGATGAGAACACCGCCGAATGGTTTGGGAAAACGCTTGATGAAACGCGGAAAATTGCGCTTCGTTATCCCGTTTATCTCAAAACGGAAATCGTAAATCTTCCCGCGCTCTCGGAAACTGCCGTTAATATCCTAAAAATGCAGGCGGAGGGTATGACGCTCAAGCGAATCGGCGAGCGCCTTGGCATAACCGAGCGCACAGCGAAATTCCACGCACAGGAAACATACAGAAAGCTTGGCGTGAACAGCCGCACGGAGGCAATTCTTGCGGCAAAAAATCTGAATATAATTTAGAGTGAGCGGTATTGGTTTGGTACTCTTTGAACAAAGTCAGATTAGGAGCATTTTTATGAGCTTTGAAATATCAGCCGAACAGGTGTACAAGGACTACAAGAATAAAGTTTTCGGCTACATATTCAACAGAATACACAACCACGCCGACGCGGAGGATTTGACGTCCGATGTTTTTGCGAAAATTGTCGCGCATATCGACAGCTACAATCCCGAAAAAGCGTCCCTTTCAACGTGGGTTTTTGTCATCACGCGAAACACGCTTATCGAACACTTCCGCAAGCAGCGCATAACCGAGGATATCGACGAGCAGCAAATCCCCGTGAGCGACGAGCCTGTCGAAAAAATCGTGATGGAGGAACAGCAGGAGCTTCTCGCGAAAGCGCTTGGGGAGCTGCCCGAGAAGATGCGGGATATTGTTGTTGCGAGGTATTACTACGGATATCGATTTGCGAAAATCGGCGAGATGATGGATATGACGGAAGCAAACGCGAGAGTAACTCACGCGAGGGCGCTTTCAAAGCTGAAAGAGATTATCGAAAAGCTGTAAAAATTCGGGAAATGTTAGAAACCCTGTTACAATTTGAAAATTTCGCCGTATAAACAGGTGAAAACAAAAAACCAAGCGGTTTGGAAAGGACAGTATTATGACAATACCTACACCTGAATTTTTGAACATTGTGGCTGAAGCTACAAAAAGGGCGAATGGAAGGTCTTTCGACGAGGTTGACGTTTTGGACAAGGACGGCAATGAGACAACGATGAAAGAAGAAGTTTTTTTCAATTTGTTCACCGATACTTTTATGAACAGAAGGGTAATGGATGAAGAAGTCAGCAAGTCTGACAACCCTCTGATTACAACGCGCTCTATGGCGTTTTCACTCAATGCGATAAACAACATAAATATGGCGGGAAAAGTCAAGTGGCATATTGACGATATCGTAAATCATCTTGACTCAGACACCGTCCGCAAATACGGCGAAACCGTATACGGGCATCCTGTCAG
Source organism: uncultured Clostridia bacterium (assembly GCA_945933905.1). Classification (GTDB taxonomy): domain Bacteria; phylum Bacillota; class Clostridia; order Oscillospirales; family Ruminococcaceae; genus CAG-115. The sequence continues at coordinate 2,787 of CAMEQX010000145.1, read as the reverse complement.
AGACAAAGAGGCGAGGGACAATTTCCGCAGATCGCTTAAAGAGTACGTTGATAAGCAGTATGAGGTTGAGGCGAAAAGCCCTGCCGCTAAAAGTCTTGTGTCAGAGCTTAAGAGGGTCTATGACAGGGACTACGCCGATACCAACGCGACCAGAGATCCCGACCGCTTTCTCAAAGATGGTCTTGTGTTTATCCACATGGTAAACGACGCGACTGACAGCAAAGCAATGGAAAATGGCGGAGACCTTGCTTTAAAAACGGTTAATGAAAACGAATATGTTTCGGTCTGGTCTATCGGAAGAGCGCTGATTGACGGGCTTGGGACGGCAGAAGAGAGATATCAGGTCGCGATGGATTTGAGTTTGTCTGCTGAGAAGAACTATGACGTTGACATAAAATTCGGGGATTTGAACGGCATAAAGCTCTCCGATTTCTACAGTAAAGCTAGTTCAGGCGTGCTTTCAGGCTCGCTTTCACAAGAGCAGCTCGACTGGGCTTTCCAGACGGTTGAAGATATGCGTACAAAAATTTTCGGAGATAAGTCGTTTGCCCCGCTTGGGAATTTTATGGTAAACGGCAAGCCGATGTTTGATGATACGGAATATCGAAAAACTCCCGCCGAGCTTTCGAGCAAGATTATAAAGAGTATGCTTGAAGGTAACATTGTTTCCGTGAAGAACGAAAAGAACGGCTTAATCGTGGATTTGGAGCCGAAACTCATTCAACAGGACAAGGAAAAGGGCTTTTTTGAGAAGATTTACGAGGCTATTGCAGATTTTTTCAATTTTGACTCCGCGCTGAAAAAGAAGCGTGAACAAGGAGAGATTGAAAATATTCAGGATAAAATAGACAACAAGGAGAAGAACAATGCTGAAGCTCGTAAAAGACTGTCTTTTTATGACCTTTTGAACACAAACGATGCCAAGAGAACTGTTCCCCCGCCCTCGAGTTCCTACGAAAAATCCAAGGGCAGGGAAATGTAAAATTTGTATCCCGATTTCATTTGCTTTCTAAAAAGCTGTGAAAGCACAAAAATTTGTTTTTAAGGAGGAAATGATATGGCTGCTGATTATGAATTTTTATTGAGAAGAGCGTTTGGTCTTGCACAACACACCGATATTGTTAATATTGATGTTCCGACAGCGAACTCGAAGCCGGGAAATCACAATTTAATGAGTATCGTAAATTTGCAGAGTGAACTCTCGCAAAATATGCTGCATCTCGGTTTGTCAGATACCGCGGCGAAAAACGGCGAATTAAGCGAGCAACAAAAGGCAGATTATAAAGACACGGCGTACGCGCTTACTTTTGCACTTTTTGCGATTAACAACATAAATATGAAGGGCAAGGTCAAAGCGAAGGCAGAAAAGTTTATTGAACACGAGCTCTGCACCGATGAAGAGAGACAGGAACTCCGTGAGAAGATGATGTCGAGTATCGATGAAAAGTTTAAGATTGAAACGGATAATCCCGTCGCGAAAAAGCTTGTTGAAAATTTTCAGGAGTGCTATGATACACATTACAAAAATGCCCAAGACCCGGACGCGTTCCTCAAGGAAGGACTCGCATATGTTTACTCGGTCAGCAATATTCTGAAAGATGCCAAGCCGAATCAGAATATCGTTTCTGCTCTCAAGAACGTTTCCGACAGGTTTAAGGACGCAGGATTAGGAAAAATTTCGACTTTTATTACGGGTGAACTCGCTTCCTCCGAAAGCAGACACGAAATTTCGGGCGAGATTGAGCCTGTCAAGGAGAGCATAAAAACTCTTGAAATCGCCTATGGCACTTATAATAAGATGAAGTTGTCCGATATTATTACCGATGCTGCGATTCATCACGAGCTGAATGATGAAGAGCTTGACTATGTGTCGCAGCTTTTTGACAACATCAACAAAGAAGTCCGTGGAAAAGAAATTACCGATTACGAGGATTTCAAGGACATTATGGTAAACGGAGAGCCGATGTTTGGCGAAAATGACGGCTTGCCGCCTCAGGAACGCTATTGCGTCTTTTTCCAGAAAATTATGGCTGGCGAGGACGTAAGCATCAAGGGAAAAGATGGGGAAATTGTTCATCTGAAGCCGGAGCTTGTTGAGAAGAACGCTCCCAGAAACATTTTCCAGCGGATTTTCGATGCTATTGTCGAGTTGTTCACACACGAGCAAGAAAAAGAGCGCTCCCTTAATAATGACCTTTTTGAGCAAACCAAAAGCGACTGGTCGTTTAGAAACACGGAACGCGAGAAGGTTACTTTTAATGAACTTATCGGTAACAACAGATACGGCAGCTTCGATTTAAACAAAGCCGGTAAGAGCAAGGATTTGTCGAAGGGCGAAAAGAGCGCTCCGACAAAAAAATAATAAATCGCAAAAAAACTGTTACGAAACCAAATTTACTTCGTATAAACAGATGAAAAGGGTTTCACGACAAAAAAACGGTGCGCCCTGATAAAATATAGAATTTGGGGTGGTGAAAATGCAGATTTCCGAACAGCGCATAGCCGAAATTTTCGACTACTCCCGCTTTGAGCCTTCAAAAGCTATGGAAAAAATCGTGTCTGCTTTTGCCGAAAAGTTCAAGCTAAATCAAAAGAATTCTCGGGAGAGGATTTCGTTTGATGAGCTGTCGGGCGAAAAATCGGCGAAAACAGCCAGACAGCCAAATCAGGATATTGCCAAAAATGCTGAAAAGAAAAACGGCAAATCTCTGAATTGAGCTGTTACGAAATTTGGAAAAATTGGTATAAACCAATGAAAAAATACCCGCTTCGGCGGAAAAAAGGAGA
>CAMEQX010000144.1 GCA_945933905.1 uncultured Clostridia bacterium | reverse complement strand
CGGCTTGAACTACGTATCCTGCTCACCGTTCCGTGTTCCGATTGCAAGACTTGCTGCTGCGCAGGCTGCTATCGCTGAAATGTAATTCACGCTGATAATCAAAATTCCCCGTTCCGTTTGGAGCGGGGAATATTTTTGTTCCCGTTCCGTCAAGAAGGGGAGCAGTTTTTATTTCGACCAGTGCTTGAGCTTCGGGAGATTTTCCTCGAAATAGGCGCGGGCTTGTTCGGGCGGGAATTGTTCGCTTGACATATGCTTTACGAGGAATTCCGTCAGCTCCGCGAGACTTGTATAGGCGAATTTTCCGTCCGTGTAGCACCACTTGCAGTACTCCTCGTTGAACTCGCCGCTCGGCTCTTTGCTTGTTGAGCTGTCGTCAAGCGGCATCCCGCAGCACTGACAAATCAGCGTTCTCGGCGAACCCAAAAGCGTGTTTATCGACACGTCAAACAGCTTGGAGAGCAGCTTCAGCGTTTCGGTATTCGGCACGGTATCGCCGTTTTCCCAGCGCGAAACAGCCTGCCGCGTCACGAAAACCTTCTCGGCGAGCTCGTCCTGCGAAAGACCTTTTTCTGTACGCAGTTTCAGTATAATTTCCTTTGTTTCCATAAATTTCACCTCACCATAATTATATCACATTACCCGAAATTTTTCAAGCAACTCGCTGTTGCTAAACAAAACAGGCTGCCCGAAAACAGCCTGTTTAGGTTATTGCGTATTTTTGAGAACGCTTGTGAGAGTTGACATCAAATCATCAACGTTAATCGGCTTTGAGATATGCCCGTTCATACCGGCTTTGACGGCGTTTTTGCGGTCCTCCTCGAACGCGTTTGCGGTCATCGCGAGAATGGGGATTTGCGCCTTTTGCTTGTCGTAAAATTTGCGGATAATCTTCGTTGCCTTGTAGCCGTCCATATTCGGCATCTGAATATCCATCAAAATCAAGTCGTAATAGCCCGCATCCGCCTTTTCAAGCATATCCACGCAGACAATTCCGTCCGCGGCGTGCTCGACCTCAAACCCGACTTCTTGTAGCTGTACAGCATCTTGGTGACGCTCGAAAGCAGCTGGTCGCGCGCCGCCGAAGCGCGAAGCTCGCGTTCTTTTTTCTCCTGCTGCTCGTGAGCCTCGGTTACGTCCCGCCCGAGAATATTTGCGACAGGCTCGCCGTCCTCGTCGGTGCTGACGAAAACGTTTATCTCGTGCCACTCCTCGCCGTAGTCGGTGATTGCGCCGTATTCAAGGCTCCCGATAAAGCCGTTTGCGTTTTTTCTCGCACGAAGCGAAGCAAGACTTGCAAGCGCTTCAAACTGCGAAACGTGCTGCGGGTCGAGGTATTTGATTTTCTTGTTGTAGGCGGTTTCGTAGTCGTCGGTTGACTTGAAAATCTCCATAAACTGCGTCATACCCGTGCCGATAATCATACTGTACTTACCCGTGCGCAAATTCAGCGTGAGGTTATAGCTGTACAGCATTTTCGTGAGCTCCGACAAAATCTGGTTTTTATCCGCAGCGGCGCGAAGCTCCTTTTCTCTCTTTTCCTGAGCGTTATGCGAGTCCGTGATATCGCGCCCGAGTATATTTATGATGCGTCTTCCGTTGTCGTCCGTGTCGATAAAAACGTTGATTTCGTGCCACTCGTATTCATCGTCATTCGGATAGATAACGGGGTATTCAAGCGTGCCGCGAAAGCCGTTTTCCGCGGGATTTTGAAGCGCCGTCTCGCAGCTTATCAGCTCGTTGAAGCGCGCCGCATAGGACGGATGCAGAATTCTTTCGTGAAACTCAGAAAGCTCGGATAAATTCGAGTGCTTTGTGTACTCCTCAACCGTCCGCTCCATACCCGTGCCCTTGATAAGCGAATAGCTCCCCGAAACGACGTCGATTGTGAGGTTATAGCTGTACATAATCTGCGTTATCTGCGAGAGAACGCGGTCTTTTTGCGCGGGGGCTTTTTTGAGCTCATTGTTGGTTTTCCAGATTGAATAGTTATTCTCGATAAAGAAATTCATCATTTCCCGAAGCAATTCATAAGCTCCGTGCATTTCCTTGTCGGATTTCTTGTGAACCCGCGAAAGAACGTCCTTTACGGTTCTTTTGTTGATACCGAGCTCGGTTGCTTTTTGAAGAATTTCATCGGTATTCTGCTCCTCGGAGAGCGCCTGTCCCGCGAGAACTTGTCCGAGAACTTGCCCGTCGGGAAGCTCAATCGGCACTGAAAAGTCGCAAAATCCGATAGGGCAGAAGAATATACCGCTATTGTTGGTTTTCCACGTTGAATTACAGATTGCGCTGCCTTTTTCGTTGTCGTGAATCATACGGCAAAACTCCGTCATTCCGAACGACTCGGACGTGCGGTTTCCCTCGTTATCCACGATAACCGCCGACATTCCCGTGCTTTTTGACCAGTTGTCGAGAAGCGTATAAAGCTGCTTCATATCGCAGAATTCGTGCAAATCAAGATGCTTTGGCTTGTCCATATTCTATCCCCTCTGTAAAGGAAAATTTTTCATTACTATTCACTATAATTATAGAATAAACGACAATTCTTGTCAAGACGAAACCCGCGTCCTAAAACGCGGGCTTTGGTTAAATAGGCGTTAAGAATATCGAAAAAATTCTGTCATTTTTTCCTGATAATTGCAATACTTTTCGGATATTCTTCAACGATATGAACTTTCTGAGCCTCGATTTCCGCTTCGTGTGCGAATTCCGCGTGAACCTTTTCCACCTTTTCGCGAATTTCAATAAAAATCTTGGCAATCTGCGGGTCGAAGTCCGTTCCCGCGCCGTTTTCGATAATCTCAAAGCACTTGTCCAGCGGCATAGCCTCGCGGTAACAGCGTCTTTCCGATACCGCGTCAAACACGTCCGCAACCGCCATAATTCTCGCGCAAAGCGGGATATCATCGCCCTTCAGCCCCTCGGGATAGCCTTTTCCGTTCCACTTTTCGTGATGATATCTCGCTACCTCAAACGCTGTTCTGCGATAATCCTCGTCACGCAGATTTCTGAAAATCTCGCGAATGATGTTTCCGCCGTTTGCCGCGTGCATTTTCATAATCGTATATTCTTCATAATCAAGCTTTCCGGGCTTTTTCAGGATATCGTCCGGCACGGAGATTTTCCCGATATCGTGAAGCGGCGCTGCTTTGAGCAGATTTGTTATGTAGTCCTTTGTGAGAGTTTCGGGGTAAAAGTTTCTCGACTGAAGCTCCTCGGCAATCAGCCCGACATAACGGCTTGTGCGCTTGATGTGACCGCCGGTGCTGCTGTCGCGGTTTTCAACAAGGTTTGCAAAGCTCATAACCGTTTCGTCGTGGAAGCGCGAAAGCTCCTTTATCGCGGGGTCCTCGAGGTTCATATAAACGCCGACAATCAAAATCGTCACGGCGATGCTGGTTATCAGAAGCTCGGGGAAAACCATCTGAATTCCCGTCACCACGATCATAATGAACATATAAGTGAAGATGCTGGCACGCTTGTGGCGTTCGATGTGTTTCCAGCGCTTGAAGAACACGAAAACCGAGAGCAAAATATACACCGCGACCATCGTGTAGCTTGTGTAAACGGGAAATCCCATCGAATAGTTTGTGCGAACGCCGTGAATGTATTCGAGGGAATTTGCGCCCCCGATAACCACGGCTATGTTTATCACAAACGGCAGAAAAAGCGCGGCTCGGCGCAGCTTTTGTTTCGGGAACGCGCCCGTGATAAACAGCATATACAAAAACAGCACAAACACCACCAAATCAACGCTTGATAAAAACGTGATATGAAGCGTTTTGTTCAGCCATTCGGGAGTTGTTACAAGGTGATTTACCGTATAGGAGGTTGCGCCGTCAAGACCTATACAAATCAGCCCGATTACCAAAAGCTCGTTAAACATCGTTTCACTCAGCTTTCGGCGATAGCGGCGGCACTCTTTTATATAGATAAATCCCACATACAGCAGAATAATTATACAACCTATTTGCAGCTTGAAATATTCCATTTTTTACCCCTTTATTTCAACTCAACCACGGTAACTCCCGCTTCGCCCTCGCCGTATTCACCCGCGCGAAAGCTCTTCACGGCGGGATTTCGCTTGAGCGCTTGCTGAACCGCCGCACGAAGCGCGCCCGTGCCTTTTCCGTGGATAATCACAACCTGCGAAAGCCCCGCCATAATCGCGCCGTCGATAAAGCGCTCCATTTCAAGAACGCCCTCGTCGCCCATTTTCCCGCGAATGTCAAGCTCCATACCGCCGCGCCGCGTCATATTTGACGAAACGCGCTTCTTGACGCTTCCCGCAGGCTTTTTCTCAACCTTTTTCTCGACAAGACGCAGATTTTTCGCGGTAGTTTTCACCTTCACCGAGCCCGTCTGCACGAAGCACACGCCGTTCATATTCGGCACGGTAAGCAAAACGCCCTCACGCGAGGTATCGGCAAGCCGCACGGTATCGCCCTGTTTGAACGGGCGCGGCGGGATATAGTCCTCAACCTTTCGCTCAACCACGGGATTTGCCTCGTCAAACATACGGTTGAGCGCGGAATTCCTCAAGCTGATTTAGCAAAATATCCGATTGCGTGCGCGTCTGCTCGATAATCGAAACGGCTCTGCGGCGCGCATTTTCGAGTTCCTTTTCCTTTTCCTGTTCAAGCGCGGAGAGCTTTTGCTTGAGCTCGCTCTCGGTCATTTTCGCGTTTCTCTCGGAAATTGCCGCGCTCTCTTTGAGCTGTTCAAGCTCCTTGCGCGCGCTTTCAAGCTGGTCGATAACCTGTTCAAAGCGG
>CAMEQX010000143.1 GCA_945933905.1 uncultured Clostridia bacterium | reverse complement strand
CGCTTCAATCGGGATTTCCTTGCCCGAGAGTCCGTTTGGATAGCCGCGTCCGTTCCATTTTTCGTGGTGATAGTGAGCGACATTTTCGGCGATTTCCACAAAATCCTTGTCCTCAACGTCCTCGAGAATATCACGAACGATTTTCGCGCCCTCAGCGGAGTGTTTTTTCATCTCGGCGTATTCTTCGTCGGTAAATCTGCCGTTTTTCTGCAAGATTGCGTCCTTAACGGCGATTTTCCCGAGGTCGTGCATAGGCGCGGCGCGTTCAACCATTTCGAGAAATTCATCGGACAGACCAAGCTTGTTGCTTGACATCAGCTTTTTCGAGAACACCGACACGACCATACTTGTGCGGCGAATATGACCGCCTGTTGAGTTGTCGCGGCTTTCAACCATCGCCGACATTCCAAGCACCATCATATCCTTGATATGCTCGATATGCGCGGTTTTTTCGGCAACCTCTCTCGACAATCTGTCGCTGTATTCTTCAACGGTTTTGGTGTATTTATGCTCGGCGGTTCTGTCAAGCGCCTCGAGAAGATAACCGACGTGTTTTTCCTTTTTTCCGTAGGTGACCGCTCTTATCGAAAACTCAAAGAACTTTTTGTCTTTCTCAAACGACTTGTGATAACCCGACGAGTGCTGAAAAAACCAATCAATAATTTCGCGGTAAAAGTCGCTGTCGGTTTCGGGAGGGCGTTTTTCGAGCTGCCAGCTGTTGATTTCGGGGAGAAGCTCTTTGATGTACTCGTTTGCGTTGATGAAACGTTTTTTCTTGTCGAAAACGATATATCCGCTCTCGTTCACCTGCGCGACGGAGTTTGCGATATTTGACGACATATCGAACATATTTATGCGTTCAAACAGACGTGTGATTATTATAATCGCAATCAGATAGCCGATACTTGTCCATTCTATCGGGGTTTTGATAATTCGTGTTATGAGGTAAATGAGGATAACGCCGAAGCCCAGACTGCCGATTGTGAGCACTGTACGAAAGGCGACCGTCTTTCGTTTGCGAAACGCCATAATAATCAGAATAACCAAAATCACAGCGTTTATTATCAGCATAATGGGGAAGAGAATGTGGAGCGGCCCGTAAACCTTTAGTATGTAATTGAAGCCGTCTGCGTGGACAAAGGTTGCCGATTTGTAGTACCAATCGGTGTGACCGACAGTATAAACGCACCCGAGAACCACGCTTGAAAAAGTCACGAGCAGAATTTTGATGACGCGCGGAATATGGATATCGCTGAACCGCGCAATCAGCAAAATCATCATCAGCGACACATAACAAGCACCCGTGTACATAATTTTCGTGCTGAGGATTGCTTGCGCGGCGGTTTCCGAGGCGGAGACAAGCCACCGTCCCATCGAAGAAATCACAATCATCAATCCAAACAGAACGTAAGTCGTTTCAATTCGGTTGTTCTTGAACAAAAAGCTCCCTATCATTATCACGGAAGCGGCAAAAGTTATGAAATAAAACCAAGTTACCATAAAATCACCCGCATTTCAAATTACCATACTGATTTCATTATAACACCTTTTATCGATAAAATCAAGACGATTTTGTGCGGAATTATGTCAAAAATTCCCCGAGCATACGTTCGGGGAGCGGAATTATTTGTTTTTCGGGAGCAAAACGGTGATTTCCGTGCCGCTTCCTTCCGTGCTTTTCAGGCTGATTGTGCCGCCGTGAAGCGTGACGCCGTGCTTGACAATCGAAAGTCCCAGCCCCGTGCCGCCGATTTTGCGGGAGCGGCTCTTGTCAACGCGGTAAAAGCGCTCGAAAACGCGGTCAACGCTCTCGGTAGGAATTCCTATACCGGTATCGGAAAACGCCGCCTTGACGAAATCCGCGGTCTGCGAGAGGTTGATTTCGGCGGTGCCGCCTTGCTTGTTGTACTTAATCGCGTTGTCGAGAAGGTTGTAGAAAATCTCGTCGAGCACGGGGTAAATGCCGACAATTTCCGCTTTTTCGCCCGTGACCTTGACGGAAACCTCAGCTTTTTCCGCAGCCTTTGAAAGCCTGTCGGCGCAGATTTCCGCAAGCTCTTTCAAATCAACCGTCTCGCGCTCTTCCTTATAAGAATTTTCGTCCAGCCGCGAGAGATTGATGATGTCCTCAATCAGCGTGATGAGGCGGCTTGCTTCGCTTTTGATTTTCTCGGAAAATTCCTTGATATCCTCGGACTTGACGATACCGCCCGCAAGCATATCGGAGATGCCGTAAATCGTGGTGAGCGGCGTTTTCAGCTCGTGGGAAACGTTTGAGGTGAACTCACGGCGAAGCTCCTCGCGGCTTTCCTTCTCGGTTACGTCAAGAATGATGATAACCGCGCCGCTCGGCTCACCGTGCGAGAAAACGGGGCTTGCGATAACCTGATAAACCCTGTCGGAGAGCGCGAGATTAACCTCGTTTCGCGCGCCCTTGAGAGCGTTTTCGATAGCCTCGATAAAGCTCTCGTTGTGGTTTAGCGTGAAGATGTTGCGGGAATTTTCGTTGAACTCGGCTCCGAGAATTTTTAGCGCGGAATTGTTGTACGACAGCACTTCAGCCTTTTTATCGGTGATGATGAAGCCCTCGCTCATATTCTCGGTTATCAGCGAAAATTCTGCACGCGCCCGCGAAAGCTCGTTTATACGGCTTTCAATTTCGATATTGCGGTTCTTGATTTCGTGGAGAAGCGGCGCGATTTCCGCGTAATTCTCGTCGATATCGGGATTTTTGAGGTCGATTTGATTTATAGGCTTAACTATTTTGTTCGCGGTCAAATCGGCAAGCAGCAGGCTCAAAATCAACGCGAGAATAAGCGCCAGCAGCACTCCCCACCACAAGTCGAAAATCATACCGAGAACGGTGTCCTGCGTGCCGGAAACGCGGATTATATCGCCGTTTTCAAGGACAGCCGCGCAGTAAATCGTGCGCTCGGAAAGCGTGTGGCTTTCGCGGGTTGCGGTGCCTTTTCCGGACTGTTTTGCCGCGACAATTTCATCGCGGTTTGCGTGATTTTCCATCTCGGCGGGATTTGCCTTATTATCAAACAAAACCGTGCCGTCCGCCGAAATATAAGTAATTCTGCTCGAAAATCCCGTGAGCTTCGCCAAATGCTGCTCGATTTCCTCGGCGTTTTCATCGGTCATCGAAACGCTCAGAAGCACGGTTTCCTCCTCGAGCTGTTTTGTAAAATTCTCAAGATTTTTCGCATAGTTTGCACCTAAAACTATCACAATCGCGATAATTACCGAAGCAAACGACACGAAAAAGGTTGACAAAAAAATTCGTTTTGTCATAAAATTACCCCATTGAATTGTCGGAGAATTTATACCCCACGCCGCGCACGGTTTCAATCAAATCGCCGCAGACGCCGAGCTTTTGCCGAAGCGTTCTTATGTGAACGTCAACGGTTCTGCTCTCGCCCGAGAAGCTGTAATCCCACACCTTTGCGAGAATTTTTTCGCGCGTGAGAACATTCCCCGCGTTCTCGATAAGATAGCACAAAAGCTCGAATTCCTTGAACGTGAGCTGAACCTCCGCGCCGTCAACCAGCACGATATGCTTTGCGGGATTGACGCAGAGCTTGCCGCATTTGTACACCTTTTCGGCTGATGAAGAAGTCCGCCGAAGCAGCGCTTTTATGCGGGAAATCATCTCCATTGTCCCGAACGGCTTGACGATATAGTCGTCTGCGCCGCTGTCCAAGCCGATAACCTTGTCGAACTCAGAGCCCTTCGCCGTGAGCATAATCACAGGCAAAGCCGCGGTTTTCGGCGCTTTTCGGAGCTTCGCGAGAACCGAAAGCCCGTCCTCCTCGGGAAGCATTATGTCAAGCAAAACAAGCTCGGGCAGCTCCCCGTTCATCGCTTCCCAGAACTCTGACGGACGCTCGAAGCCCTTTGCTTCAAGTCCCGAATTTGTGAGCGCGTACAGCACAAAGCTGCGGATATTCGCGTCGTCCTCCAACAAATAAATCATCATTTAGCACCTTATCAATGCTCGCCCGTGATTGAAAAGATAACCCATGCCGCGATATTTGTCGCGTGGTCGCCGATACGCTCGAGATACTTTGCAACCATAAGCAAATCCATAAAATACTCCGCGTCCTTTGTGTCCTCGCGGATTAAATCAACAAGCTCCTTTTTCACGTCAAGGAAAAGCCTGTCAACATTGTCGTCCATATCGATAGTCCGCTGCGCGAGCGCCAAATCCTTCTTCACAAACGAGTCAACGCCCATCGTCACCATTTTCACGGTTTCGGTCGCCATATCGGAAATATGTACCTTCCCCGCAAGATTTGTCGAGTGTACAAATCCCGCGATTTCCGCGATATCCTGCGACTGGTCGCCTATTCTTTCCATATCGGAAATCATTTTGAGCGCCGAGGACACGGTTCTCAGGTCTTTTGCAACAGGCTGCTGCTGAAGCAAAAGCTTCATACAAAGCGCCTCGATATCGCGCTCGAGGTGGTCGATATCCTGTTCGTTTGCGTTGACCTTTTCAATCATCGCGGCGCTTTTCTCGTCAAACAGCGCCTTTACAGCGCAGGAAATGCTTTCCTCGCAAAGCGCGCCCATCTTAATCAGCTCAACGTTCAGCCGTTCAAGCTGCTCATCAAAACGGTTTCTCATAACTGCCTCCTTAGCCAAATCTTCCCGTGATGTAATCCTCGGTGCGTTTATCCTGCGGCTGCGAGAAAATCTTCTCGGTGTCGCCGTATTCGATAACCTCACAGAGCAGGAAAAACGCGGTTTTGTCGCTTATTCTCGCGGCTTGCTGCATATTATG
>CAMEQX010000142.1 GCA_945933905.1 uncultured Clostridia bacterium | reverse complement strand
GCTCGTGTTGAGGACAGAACCTTCATCTGCTCCAAGACAAAGGAAAACGCAGGTCCTACCAACAACTGGATGGACCCGCAGGAAATGTACAAGATGCTCACTCCTATGTACGACGGAGTTATGAAGGGCAGAACTATGTACGTTATCCCTTATTCTATGGGACCTATCGGCTCGCCTATCGCAAAGGTTGGCGTTGAAATCACCGACTCCATTTACGTTGTTCTCAATATGAACATTATGACGAGAATGGGTGAACAGGCGTTCAAGAACCTCCCCGATGACTCCAACGATTTCGTTCGCGGTCTGCACTCCAAGGCTGATGTTGACCCCGAGAAGAGATATATCGTTCAGTTCCCCGAGGACAACACAATCTGGTCGATTAACTCGGCTTACGGCGGAAACGTCCTCCTCGGCAAGAAGTGCTTCGCGCTGCGTATCGCTTCTTATCAGGGCTGGAAGGAAGGCTGGATGGCAGAGCATATGCTTATCCTCGGCGTTAAGAAGCCCGACGGCGATATCAAGTATATCACCGCTGCTTTCCCGTCCGCTTGCGGCAAGACCAACCTCGCTATGCTTATCCCGCCCAAAGCTTACAAGGACGCAGGCTATGAGGTATTCACCGTTGGTGACGATATCGCTTGGATGAAGCAGGGTCCCGACGGCAGACTTTACGCAATCAACCCCGAGAACGGCTTCTTCGGCGTTGCTCCCGGCACAAACGAGAAGTCCAACTTCAACGCGCTCGAGTGCACAAAGAAGAATGCGATTTTCACCAACGTTGCTATCAACCTTGACGAAATGACACCTTGGTGGGAAGGTCTTGACAAGAATCCTCCCGAGAACGCTGAAGAGTGGAAGGGCGCGAAGGTAAACGGCAAGGAGTTCACCGCGGTTATGGGCGCTGACGGCAAGCCGCAGAAGCTCGCTCACCCGAACTCTCGTTTCACTGCTCCCGCAGTAAACTGCCCGTGCCTCTCCTCCGAGTTCAACAACCCGCAGGGAGTTCCTGTTACCGCTATGATTTTCGGCGGCAGACGCGCTTCTACAACTCCTCTCGTTTATCAGTCGTTTGACTGGGCACACGGCACATATATGGGCTCTGCGGTTTCTTCGGAAACTACCGCAGCTGCTACCGGTGCGGTTGGCGTTCTCCGTCACGACCCGATGGCTATGAAGCCCTTCATTGGCTACAACGTTGGCGATTACTGGAACCACTGGCTTGAAATGGGCGAGAAGCTCGGCGACAAGGCTCCCAAGATTTTCAACGTAAACTGGTTCAGACAGGACGAAAACGGCAACTTTATGTGGCCCGGCTTTGGCGACAATATGCGCGTTCTCGACTGGATTATCAAGCGCTGCGAGGGCAAGGTTGACGCTGTTGAAACTCCTATCGGCTATCTGCCCAAGGTTGGCGACATCAACCTCACCGGCATTGAGGACGAGGTTACTCCCGAGGTTGAAAAGCACCTCCTGTCTGTTGACATCGACCTTTGGAAGAAGGAAATCGTTGAGATGCGCCGTTACTATGACGAGGACATCAAGGCTAAGGGCGGCAACGTTCCTCAGAAGCTTTATGATGAACTCGATATGATTGAGGCTCGTCTTAACAAGGCTTAATTCATCGCAAAACAACATCTATCCCCGAGAGAAATCTTGGGGATTTTTGTTTGTGGGGGCGTGGTGCTGCTGAACGTGATTTGTGAAGGGCGGGGGCGGGCGATTTTTCGGGCATCGAGCCCGAAAAATCGCGCGGGTGCAGTCACGCCCCGTTGATAGATAGAATTTAGAGGTTGCTATGCGTGACTGCACCCGCCTTTGAGCCGGATTGGTGGCTTTAGCTTAGCTCCCGGTTGGCGCGCTCGGGGCATTTTCGGCGGCATCGAACCGCCGAAAATGCGCGGCTACCTACGCGCGCAATGAGTGCGCGCGTAGGTAGCCGCTTGTTGAGCTGAGTTTTATCGAGGAGCCTACTTTTCGGAAGGTGCTGGCGATTTTTCGGGCATCGAGCCCGAAAAATCGCTTGGGGAACACCCCTCGGGGTTTTCCCCAAGCCCCTTTCCTCAAGGGGAAAAACTCTTGTTTTTCCCCTTGAACCCCTTTAGCGCTTTTGAACGCGTTTGCCGCGCTTCGCGCGGAGTACGCGGCTCCGCCGCGAGTGGTCGCTTCGCTCCGAGTGCCTTCGGCGACCAGAAACCTTTTTCTGAAGAAAAAGGTTTCTGGACTTCCAAAAAGACTTTTTTCGCTTCGCGCTAAAATCTCGCGCTTTTTTCGTTCCCCCCTTTACTTTTTCACGGTTTTATGTTATAATTACCTTGTATATAAATATTCCAGTTCTTGAAAAGAGGTAAAAACTATGCTTAAACCATTTTCCGACAAGGTCGCGGGCGTTGCGCCTTCCGCAATCCGCGAAATCCTTAAATTCACCGCCGACCCCGAGGTCATCAGCTTCGCCGCAGGCAACCCCGCCCCCGAAGCTTTCCCGACCGAGAAAATCTCCGAAATATCCGCCGAGATATTCCGCGACGAGCCGATTAACGCTCTCCAATACTCCGTAACCGAGGGCTACCCCAAGCTCCGCAAATGGCTCGAGGACGACCTTCGCGCGAAAAATATCTTCAAGGACGGCGATATGCTTATCGTCACCGCGGGCGCGCAGCAGGCAATCGAAGTCACCGCGAAAATCCTCTGCAACGAGGGCGACGTCATCATCTGCGAAAATCCCTCCTTTATCGGCTCGCTGAACTCTTTCAGAAGCTACGGCGTCAACCTTATCGGCGTTTCAATGGACGAGAACGGAATGAAGCCCGACGAGCTCGAGGCTGTTCTCAAGGCAAATCCTAAGACAAAATTCATCTACACAATCCCGAATTTCCAGAACCCGACAGGCAACACCACAACGTTGGAGCGCAGAAAAGAAATTCTCGCGCTTGCGAAGAAGTACGGCGTGTACGTTCTCGAGGACAACCCGTACGGCGCACTTCGTTTTGCGGGCGAGGACGTTACTTGCTACAAGGAGCTTGACGACAACAAAAACGTAATCTACGCGGGTACTTTCTCCAAGGTTCTTGCGCCGGGACTTCGCGTAGGTTATCTTTGCGCGGACGCTGAGCTTGTTTCCAAGGCGGTTGTGGGAATGCAGACTTCCACGGTTCACACGAATATTTGGGCGCAAATTCTCGCGTACAGATTTGTCACCGAGGTTGATTTCAACGAGCATCTCAAAGGCTTACAGGCAATCTACCGCGGCAAATATCAGAGAATGGCTGACGCTTTGAAGGTAAATCTCCCCGATTTCGTTCAGCTGTCGCAGCCGCAGGGCGGTCTGTTCATCTGGGCGACAATCCCCGAGAAATACGATATGAACGCTTTCTGCCTTGAAGCTGTCAAGAGAAAGGTTGCGGTTGTTCCCGGAAACGCGTTCAACGCTGATGAAAGCGCGGTTTCTCACTCGTTCAGAATAAACTTCTCCACACCCACCAACGAGCAGATTGACAAGGGCTGCGAAATTCTCGGCAAATGCGCAAAAGAGCTGCTTGTATGAAAAAAAGGAGCGCGAAGAAAATCGTTCTGATAATAATTGCAAGCGTGATTGCCGCGGCAGCGCTGGTTTTTGTGGGACTTATGCTCTACGGAAAGCAACAGATGAGCAAAATCCCCGCGATGTCCTTTGAAGAGTGCTTGAATTACACCACGGCGGGCAGCGACCGTGCCGTGATAACCGTCGGCGTTATCAAGGACGGCGAGGCAAGCTGGACGGTTTACGGCAAGGACGGCGCGGAGCTTCAAAAAACGCATCACACCTACGAAATCGGCTCGCTCACCAAGACGGTTACCGCGTCAATGGTGATGAAGCTTGTTGACGAGGGCAAAATGAGCCTTGACGCGCCGATAAGCGATTACCTTGAACTCCCCGAAAGAGCGCACTACCCGACAATCCGCCAGCTTCTCACGCACACCTCGGGTTACAGCTCGTATTCCTTCGAGGGCGCGATGATAGGCAACTTTTTCGGCGGCAAAAACAGCTTCTACACCATCGGCGACAGCGCGATTTTGAACACGCTCAAAAACACGGAGATTTCCGATAAACCGCACAAATTCGATTATTCAAACTTCGGCTACGCGGCGCTGGGACTTATTCTTGAAAAGGTCACGGAAACCGAGTTTACCACGCTTTGCAACGATTATCTGCAAAACGAGCTCGGTCTTGAAAACAGCCGAATTTCCGACGGAAACGGCGACCTCGGCAAGCTTTGGGACTGGCAGCCGGGCGATACTTATATGTCGGCGGGCGCGGTTTTGTCGGATATCGAGGATATGCTGAAGTACGCTCAGGCGCAGCTTGACGGCTTCTCGGAAAACCACAAAAGCTTTGCCAAAATCGACGCGGTAAACGAGAATTATCGCACGATGGGCATAAATATGGACGAAATCGGCGCGGCTTGGCTTATCGACCGCGAAAACGGCTTCGTTTGGCATAACGGCGGCACGGGCGACTACAACAGCTATCTCGGCTTCTGCGAGGAAACGAAAACGGCGGTTGTCGTGCTGTCAAATCTCGCGCCGAGCTACAAAATCCCCGCGACCGTGCTTGGTTTGAAAAAATTGCAGGAATTGCAGAAATAAAGAAGGAGAACGCTATGGAAGAACAGAAAAAGAATATGCTGAGCCTTATTCAGCCGACAAATACGCCGCATTTGGGCAATTATCTCGGCGCTATGCAGAACTGGGTGAAGCTCCAAAACGACTACAACTGCTTTTTCGGTATTGCGGATTTGCACTCGATAACCGTAAGGCAAG
>CAMEQX010000141.1 GCA_945933905.1 uncultured Clostridia bacterium | reverse complement strand
TGCATCGTTTTTCTGATTTTAATGTCGCTTATCTCCATAGTAACCTCCGATAATGTTTTGTCGGTAAGTATTGTGGGATAAAAGCGGCAAAATATTCATAAATTAGTCACATCAAATCCATTTTTCCGAGAGGAGCTGTCAACTTGGAGAATTTTCTTAAAGGTAAAAAGCATATCCATTTTATCGGCATCGGCGGCAGCGGAATGTACCCGCTCGCGCAGATTTTGCACACAAAGGGGTACTATTTATCAGGCTCCGACAACAACGAAACCGCAACCCTTCAAGCCGTGAGAAATATGGGTATTCCCGTGACTCTCGGGCAGGCTGCCGAAAATATCGAAGGCGCGGATTGTATCGTTTACTCCGCGGCAATTATGGACGACAACCCCGAGCTGATTGCCGCAAGAGAAGCGCAGAAAAACGGCGTTTATGTTGCCGAGAGGAGCGAGCTTTTGGGGCTTGTAACCGAGCAGTTCAGCAAGGCTTTCTGCGTTTCGGGAACTCACGGCAAAACTACCACGACTTCTATGCTCACGATGATTATGCTTGCGGCAAATGTTGACCCGTCGGCTGTTATCGGTGGCAAGCTGAAAGCAATCGGCGGCAGCGGCAGAGCGGGAAAAAGCGAGTATATGGTCTGCGAGGCGTGCGAGTTTAAGGACACGTTTTTGCACCTTTTCCCGAATATCTCGATTATCCTCAACATCGACCGCGACCATATGGATTACTTCAAAACTATGGAGCGGCTCAAGGACAGCTTCACGAAATTCTGCGACCTCACAACCGATATTATAGTTGCAAACGGCAGCGATGAGAACACGATGGAGGTTGTGAAAAAGTGCGGTTCCAAAGCGAAAATCGTGACTTTCGGCAAGACAAATTCCTGCGACTTCTACCCCGAAAATATCGAGCAGATTTCCGATTTCTCGTGGAAATTTTCGCTTATGAATAACGGCAAAAAGCTGAGCGAAATCGTGTTCAACGTCCCCGGAATTCACAATGTCTATAACGCGGTTGCGGCGTGCGCGGCGGCTTATTCGGCGGGAATTCCGATTGAGGCGATTAGGGACGGAATGTCCCGATTTAACGGCGCAATGCGGCGATTTGAGCGGCTTGCCGAGATTGACGGAGTGACGTTTGTGGACGATTACGGACATCACCCCGCCGAGATTGCCGCAACCCTCAAAACCGCGAAAACTATGAGTTTCAAGCGGGTTTGGGTGGTTCATCAGCCGTTCACTTATTCGAGAACAGCTATGCTTCTCGATGATTTCGCAAGCGCGCTTTCAATCGCAGACAAGGTTGTTCTCACGGAAATTATGGGCAGCCGCGAAAAAAACACCTACAACATCTACGCGAAGGATTTGGCGGCGAAAATTGACGGGTGCGTGTGGTTTCCGACGTTTGAGGAGGTCGCGCGGTACGTTGTCGAGAACGTGAAAAGCGGCGATTTGGTGATAACAACAGGCTGCGGCGATGTGTATAAGGTTGCCGATATGATGATTGAGATGATGAAAAAATGAGTGAAATTCGTGATTATATTCAGTCCCAAAAGGACGAAATTCTGCGGGTTTTAGGCGAGCTTGTGGAAATCCCTAGCGTTATGGGAAATCCCTCGGAAAACGCGCCGTTTGGCGTTGAACCAAAGCGCGCTCTCGAAAAAATGTATGAAATCTGCGAAAAATTCGGCTTTTCCGTGACAAATTACGAGAACGCGATTGGCTTCGCGCAGCTCGGCGAAAGCGCGGATTTGGGGATTTTGTGCCACTTGGACGTTGTTCCCGCGAATAGCAAGGGCTGGAAAACCAACCCATTTTCCCTCATCAACAAGGACGGCGTTTTGTTCGGACGCGGCGTTATCGACGATAAAGGTCCGGCGGTCGCGGCGCTTTTCGCGATGAAATGCGTGAAAGAACTCGGTTTTCCGCTGAAAAAAGGCGTGCGGCTGATTTTCGGCACGAACGAGGAAAACGGCTCCGCTGACCTCGAAATCTACAAAAAACACGACAGTTTTCCGCCGATGGTTTTCACGCCGGACGCGGCTTTTCCTGTCATAAACATTGAAAAAGGTATGGTTCGGGCGCGGTTTAAGGGGAAATTTCTCGGCGGCGCGCTGAAGAGCTTTCACGGCGGCAAAATCCCGAATGCCGTTCCCGACAGCGCTTGCTGCGAGATTTGCGGGATTTCGCGCGATATCGTTGAACAAGCGATTGCAAGCGATAAAACGGGCGCTTCTTTCAAGATAACGCAAAACGGCGATATCACCGCGATTTTCTGCGAGGGCAAGCCCGCCCACGCGTCAACTCCCGAAAACAGCGTAAATGCGGTAACGGCGCTGATTTCGCTGCTGAACAGGGTTATCGAAAACCCTACTCTCGCGGGACTTGAACAGCTTTTCCCGTTCGGAGAAACGGACGGAGCAGCCTGCTCCCTCAAAAGCTCGGACGAGCACGGTGCGCTGACGGCGGTTTTCAGCATTTTCGACTATGACGAAAGCGGCTGCTCGGGGACGGTTGACGTGCGTTTCCCCTGCTGCAAAAATCTCAGCTTTGTTGTGAAAACGGAGCGCGCGGCGTTTGAAAAAATCGGGCTTGAGCTTGACGGGTATATGGGCGACGAGCCGCATATTGTGCCCGAGCACACGGATTTTATCAAGACGCTTTTGTCGGTGTACGAGAAAATCGAGGGTGAACGCGGTTTTTGTCGGGCAATCGGCGGCGGGACCTATGTCCACGATATCGAAGGCGGCGTGGCTTTTGGAGCGGAGCGCGGCGATACAGACTACAATATGCACGGCGACAACGAGTTTATCACGCTGGACGAGCTTTTGCGTGACGCGGAGCTTTTCGCTGAGGCTATTCGGGAAATTTGCTGTTAAGTATTGCAAAATTTGTCGGAATGTGGTATAATTTTGAAGAAAACAAAAAATATTGTAATCAAAAGAAAGGAGTATTTTTATGAAAAAGTTTATTGCACTTGCGGCATTTGCTGCGGTTTTGCTCTGCGGCTGCGCGGACGATGAGGGAACAATCTCGACTTCGCGCTTCAGCAGCTGCACAAGCTCTTCGAGCGTTGACCCGCTTGTGTCCTCAATTATGAGCGATTTGGATATCTCCATTTCCGAGGGCGGCACGACTTCCTTTTCTCACTCGGCTACCGTGGCCAAATCCACCGTCAACAGAAAAGCCACCATCGCTGCCGAGAAAACCTATGTTGTCAAGGGGAATAAGCAGCTGATTTTTGAGGATGGCGGCGAGCTCACGATTGAAGGAAAGTTTGACGCGCAGGAGGGCTGCAAAATCACCATTAAAAAGGGCGGCGCGCTTATACTCAACAGCGAAAGCGCTCTCAACTGCGACCTCTATATCGAAGAAGGCGGAAAGCTGGTTATCGGAGAAAACGGCAAGGTTTCGGGCAGCGGCACAATTTACATATTCAACAGCGACTGCATCGAGGATACCTCGAATATCACAAACAGTATCAAAATAACAGGTTAATCTGATTTGGGGGAAATATGAAAAACGCAAGAATTTGGGGAATTTCTGCTGCGGCAATTCTGCTCTGCGGCTGCACAAACACTCATCTCAACAATATGGACGGCTCGTCGGGTATCAGCACTTCCCTGATAAGCTCCTCGGGCACTTCAAGCGGCGAGGTTATTTATTCTTCATCGGTAATTGAAGCTGAGTACACGGTATCCGAGAAACACTCGATTTCCCAAGCCGACTCACTTGAGGTAAGCAAAGAAGATACGATGTACATAGCAAACGGCGGCGAGCTCACGGTTGACGGTAAAATGACCTCCGAAAAAGGCGGTAAAATCATAATTCAAAACGGCGGCGTGCTTATCCTCAACAATGAAAGTCAGCTTGAATGCGACTTGACGATTGAAAAGGGCGGAAAGCTGATTGTCGGCGAAAACGGCAAGGTTTCGGGCAGCGGGTCGATTACCGTGAAGAATTCGTTTGATGAAATCGAGTGCAGCGGAAGCGTCACCGCGAAGATTGTCCCGCCTGCGCCCGTCACCGAAAACGGCGTGACAACAGTAGGCGGCGTGCTTCTTGTCAACAAAAAGTACTCTATCCCGTCGGATTTCGGCTCGGAGCTGATTACCGACGATGAAGCGGGAACGGGGCTTATTCGCGACGAGGCTTATGACGCGCTCTGCGAAATGCGCGAGGCTTCGGGATATGAAATGTCAATCGTGTCGGGCTTCAGAAGCTACCGCACGCAAACCGCTATTTACAACAGAAATGTCGCGAATTACGGTGAGGAAGAAGCGAACAGCTGGTCTGCAAAGCCCGGCGAGAGCGAGCATCAGACCGGTCTTGCAATCGATATCACCTCTCTTGAGCAGAGCTACGGCGATACCGAGGAGGGACAGTGGCTTGCGGAGAACTGCCACAAATTCGGCTTTATAATCCGCTTCCCTAAGGAAAAGGAAGCAATCACCGGCTACATCTACGAGCCGTGGCACGTCCGCTATCTCGGAAAAAGCACGGCAACGCTGGTTTATGACAGCGGGCTTGCTCTCGAGGAATTTCTCGGCGTTGACTAAAAATTTTGATTTCCCCGTCAAATTTGGCGGGGATTTTTTGTAGGGGTTTTTTGTTCAAAAATAATAAAATATATTGACAATAGCTTATTTTTATTGTATAATAATTATATGGTATTTTTATACACTAAAGGAGAAAAAATATGGCTGATTTGGTAAATGAAATGCTGGGAAAATTCGCCGAGTTTGCTCAGGAGGAAAAGAACATTTCCGCTGAAATGGACACGGCGTTCAAGGAGTACAACGACT
>CAMEQX010000140.1 GCA_945933905.1 uncultured Clostridia bacterium | reverse complement strand
AAAACGCTTCCTTGTCGATTGCCGTGCCTTTTTTCACATAATGCGAAACGTCCGCGATATGAACGCCGAGTTTGTAGCCGTTTTCGGTGCGGGAAATCGAAATCGCGTCGTCGATATCCTTGGTATCCGCGCCGTCAATGGTGAAAATCGGCTCACCGCGCAAATCAAGTCTGCGGGCGATTTCGTCCTCGTCGGGCTCATCGATATCGAGCTTCTGCGCCTCTGCGAGAACCTCCTCGGGAAACTCCGTGTGAAGCCCGTTCACGAGCATATAAGCCTCAGCGCTTGCCTTGGCGTCCTCGGAAGAACCGAAGCTGTCCTCAATGCAGACGGTGTGGTCGTAGTGGTGAGCGCCGCGCTTTTTGATAGAAAACGCAACCTTGTCGCCGACCTTGAGCTGCTTTTCGCCAAATTTCGCGATAAACAGCGGCTCCGCGCACATTTTGTCGGGGAGCACCATAAGCCGATTTCCCTCGGCAACGATAATTCCCGTCTGAAGCGCCGCGCTTTCCTCAATTACCGCAAGCACAACCGCTTCGGCGGACTTGTCCTCAAAAGCCTCGGCGGTTTTCAGCGCAAGGACGATATCTCCGGGAATTGCGCCGTGCAAATCCTTTCCGCGAACAAAAAATTCCTCGAAAGCCTCGTCTTCTTCGGCGCGGGTGATGAAGCCGGATTTGGGGTTAATTCTGGAAACTCTTGCTTTTATGAAGCGCTCAAAATCCTTGAGCCGCCAAACGCCCTTTTTGTTTGTCACGTCGCCGAACTTTTTCATCTCCGAAAGCGCCGTTTCGAGCTTTTTCAGGTTTTTCTTGGTAATCTCAAGCTTTTTCACAAGCTCCTTTTGAGAAAGCCCGTCCTCGTGCTCGTAGAAAGCTTTCAGAATGCTTATTTTAAGACTGTTCATATAAATTCCTCTTTTGATTGAAAAAAACAGACAGACGAAAAGCCTGTCTGCTTATTTCTTATTGAGCCGACGAGCTGCTATCTGCCGAGCTCTCCGTTGAGCTGCTGTCTGCCGAGCTTTCCGTGCTTGAAGAGGTATCGGAAGAAACCTCGCTTACAACGGAAGAACCGCTGCTTGTGTCCTCTTTCTTGCTTCCGCCCCAGTAAACGTTGATGACGTTTACGGCAATCGCGAGAACGAAGAAAATAATTGCCGCCGCCACGGTTGCCTTGTTAAGCATAGCCTCCTTGGTTCTGCCCGCGTTTTTCTGATAAAAGCTGTCTGACGAAGAACCCGAAATTGTCTGGGACATCTGCGTCTTTGTGTCCTTGATAAGAACTACAACAACTATAAAAATGCAGGCGATAATCAAAACAATCGCGCTAACTACTTCAAAAATACTCATTTTTAAGAACTTCCTCCAAAATGTATAATAATGCAATACTTTGTAATTATACCATACAATTACAGAAATTTCAAGTATTTTTTTAGTAAATTTCAAAAAAATTTGTTTTAAAAAACAGTTGTGCGCGAAAACTTAATCTATTGACATTTTACAAAAAATATGGTAAAATATATTATGAATGTTTGTGTAAATTTATGGAAAAGCAGGTGAGCGGCGTGATAAAAGCGGTTATTTTCGATATGGACGGACTTTTGCTCGATACCGAAAAGCTGCTGGTGAAATTCTGGCAGGAGGCTGCTCGGGAAGCGGGTTTTCCGATGACGCGGGAAATCGCGCTGAATATCCGCTCGATGCACCGCAGCTTTGCTATACCTTATTTAAAGAGCGAGCTTGGAGAGGATTTTGATTATCTGAAAATACGCGCGCGGCGAATGGAGCTTATGAGCGCGCACCTTGAAAAATATGGGCTTGAGCTGAAAAAAGGCGCAAAGGAACTGCTTACATATTTGAATGAAAGCAAAATTCCCGCGGCGGTCGCCACGGCAACCGACTACGAGCGAGCCGAAAAATACCTGAAAGAAACGGGAATTTTTGGTTATTTTGACAAGATAATCTGCGCGACGATGGTAAAAGTTGGAAAACCCAAGCCCGATATTTACATCTACGCGGCGAGCGAGCTCGGGCTGGAACCGTCGGAGTGCGTGGCGCTTGAGGACTCGCCGAACGGAGTGAAATCCGCAGCGGCGGCGGGCTGCAAGACGATTATGGTCCCCGACCTCACCGAGCCCGACGAGGAGCTTTCGCGCATTATCGCGGCAAAGGCGGGTTCGCTGAATGAAGTTATTGACATTATCTGTAAATTGTGAGATTTTATACGTTGCTTTTGAAAGGCAGGTGTTTTTATGGCTGAAAATGTAAATAATAACAGCGCAGAAAACGTGAATAATGACGGAAAAACCGAGAAAAAAGAGATAACCGCCGTTGTTGACTGCCGAATTGACTTGACCGTGGATTCGGGCGGAAGAAGCGTAAATCTTACAATTCACCCTGCCATAAACGGTGGAAAAGAACCGACCGTTCAGATGGTTTATGATGAGCTTAAGAAGCAAAATATAGTGTTCGGCGTTGAGGAAAAGGCCGTGAAAAAGGTTGTCGAGGAGCGTCTTTTCGGCGTGCCTACCTGTATCGCCGAATATCGCCCCCCGAAAAAAGGCGCAAACGGCTATATAAGCTTCCGTTTCGACAAGGAACACAAGCTCAAGCCTGTTCAGGACGAGTTCGGAATTGCCGATTACCGCGAGCTTAATTCAATCGTTCCCATTCGTAAAAACGAGGTTGTCGCGGATATTGTTCAGCCCGAGGAGGGAACCCCCGGCGAGAATGTTTACGGAATAGAAATCCCCGGCGAACCCGGCGTTCCCGCGAAAATTTCCCTCGGCAGAAACACGCTTGTCACAACGGACGGAAAAAATATCGTTTCCGCGTGCGACGGGCATATCGTGTTCGCGGGCGGCTGTTTTCACGTTGAACCGGCGGTTACCATAAAAACCGACCTTGATATTTCTGTCGGCAACATCAGCTTTTTCGGCGATGTTCACATAAAAGGCAACGTTATGGAAGGATTTTCCATAAATGCGGGCAAAAACATCAAAATCGACGGCAGCGTTTTCGGCGG
Source organism: uncultured Clostridia bacterium (assembly GCA_945933905.1). Classification (GTDB taxonomy): domain Bacteria; phylum Bacillota; class Clostridia; order Oscillospirales; family Ruminococcaceae; genus CAG-115. The sequence goes on along the minus strand of CAMEQX010000140.1, from coordinate 1,813 downwards.
CGAAATCAGCGCGGGCGGAAATCTGTCGATTGTCGGCGGCTGCATCAATTCTAAGGTGAACTGCAACGGCGACGCAGATATCGGTTTTTGCGAGAACTCGGAGATTTTCGTCAAGGGCGACATCTCGTCGAAGCAGTATGCTTTCTGCAACGTTTTCTGTTACGGTAAGGTCACGGCGAAAGGTCCTCGCGGGGTAATCGCGGGAGGGAAAATCACCTCGATGCACGACATAACCGCGGGTACAATCGGCTCGGAGAAATACACGCCCACCGAAGTCAACATCGGCGACGGCTCCGTGCTTTTTGCAAGAAAACGCGAGGCTGAGTCGGAGCTGAGCGAGGCTACGCGTATTTATGACCTTGCGATAAAAAATCTCGCTTTCCTCAAAAATCGAAAAAATATGCAGGGCGGCGTGCTTTATGACGAGCAGCAGCGCCAGCAGCGAATTGAAATGCAGAACAAGCTGTTTTATGCGATGAGGAAAACCGAGCTTCAGGAGCTTATAGCAAAGCTCGACGAGGACATCAAGGACAGGGACAACCTCAGCGCCGTGTGCAACGGTGTGATTTATCCGGGCGTAAAGTTTTGCATAAATTTCCTCACGCTTGACGTTGTTGAAGCCGCAAAGCATTCCCGAGTAACGATTGTAAATGATGTTTTGACAATTTTGCCGATGTAAGCGGATTTTCGGCAGCCCTTTTTCATAAGATATTATAAAGCTTGAAAATGCGGGTATTTTTGAAAAACGTTTCAGCTGGGAGAACAAATGAAGAGTAACATTCTGATAATTATTGCCGTGGTACTGGCGGCGCTTGGCGTTATTACGCTTGTGATAATAATAAGCCGACCCGCCGACAGCGGCTTGCCCTCAAATTATAACAATTCATCTAACAGCATTAGCGCTCCTTATGACAGCGACAACTCTTATAAACCCTCCGAGAGCAATTCAAATCACCGCCCCGGCGATGGTCACAGCAGCGAGGTTGCGAAGAATATCGTCGCGATGGCGTATTCGCTGATAAACACGCCGTATGCTGAAAACGGCGCGTCGCCCGAGGGCTTCGACAATTCGGGCTTCATCTATTATGTTATGAGGAAAAACGGCTTCCTGACTTGCCCGAGAGGAACAATCGCGCAGTCCGAGTGGGGCGCTAGGCAAACCTATGAAAATCTCGCGGCTGGAGACCTTGTGTTTTTCTCGGATGACGGTCAAAGCGAAGTGAGCTTCGGCGGAATTTACGTCGGCGGCGGGGAAATGATTGCCTGTATCACCCGCAAGGGCGAGAGCAAGGTCTGGAGCGTTGACATAACAACGGACTATTACCGAAGGAATTTCGTTCGGGGAATTGCTATAAGCTGAGAAATGAGTTCTCGGGGTTTTTTTGAAAGGATTTTGAAAATGAAGACGGTAATCATCGACAACAGCCTTTGTACAAACGCTATTTTCGATAACGCGCGCAGAGAGGACATCTGCAATTATATCGAAATGCTTGCGGCGGCGGGCGTGAAGTATGTGGAGCTGGATTTCCGCACGGTTATGAAGCTTCGCGAGCTGCCCAAGGGCGTGGGGTATATTTTCAGAATGGTTGACCCGATGTTTATGCGGCTGACGGAGGTTTTTGACTTCGACTATGTGCTGATAACCTTCCCCGATTTGAAGAAGAAAATTTCGACAAAAATCCCGATTATGCTGGAGCTTCCCGTGATGGACAGCCTTCCGGGGCGCGCGGTGAGGTTCGCGCAGGCTCAGGTTGACGGGGAAATCGCGCTGGTGCGGCTTTGCGGGAGCTATGATATGTTCACGCCTGCGGAG
>CAMEQX010000139.1 GCA_945933905.1 uncultured Clostridia bacterium | reverse complement strand
CTGCCACGAGCTTGGCTGCGAGGTTGTCGGCTCGGAAACGGGCTCCTACAACGGCGACAAGTGGACCTATCACCCGCAAAACCGCACCGAAGAAGCCGTTCAGAGAGTTATCTCAACGTTTTCGGAGCTTGCGGATTTTGCGAAAAGTCAGAACGCGTTTATCGGTATGGAAGGCGCGTTCGGGCACGTTTGCTGGAACGTCAAAACGCTCGACAGGGCGGTTAAGGCGATAAATCGCGACAATATCAGGATTATCTTCGATTTGTACAACTATCTCGACAAATCGAATGTGAACGAAATGTACGACATTCTTCACGAGGGGCTTGAAACATTCGGCGACAACATTCAGGTCTTTCACATCAAGGACTGCGTGATTGCCGAGGACGGCTCGCTCAAACAGGTCGGCGTGGGGAAGGGGATTTTCGATTATTCGAGGATTATCCCCGAAATCCGCAAGGTCTGCCCCGACGCAAATCTCGTTTTCGAGGGCACAACAGGCGAGGATATCCCCGCCGCTGTCGCTCATATAAAGCAATTTATTTAAGGAGAAGAAAATGACTTTAGATATCAGATATGCTAATCACCCCGATGATTCAAAGCATTACGACACGGAAACTTTGCGTAAGCACTACCTCATCGACAAGGTTTTCGTTAAGGACGAAATCGCGCTCACCTATTCTCATCAGGACAGAATGATTGCAGGCGGCGCAATGCCTGTTGACAAGGAGCTTGCGCTCGGTTCCACAAAGGAACTCGGCACGGAGTTTTTCCTTGAAAGACGCGAAATGGGTATCATCAACGTCGGCGGAAAGGGAACTGTTGTTCTCGACGGCACTGAGTATCCGCTCAACTTCAAGGACGGAATTTATATCGGTATGGGAACCAAGGAGATTGTCTTCAAGTCGGACGACAAGGCAAATCCCGCGAAGTTCTACATCAATTCCTGCCCCGCGCACAAGACTTATCCTACGGTTTACATCACCAAGGATAAGGCTGTTCACCGTCCTCTCGGCTCTGACGAGAATATGAACAAGCGCGTTGTAAACCAGTATATCAACCCCGCTGTCTGCGAAAGCTGCCAGCTGGCTATGGGTATGACGGAGCTTGCTCCCGGCAACAGCTGGAACACAATGCCTTCTCACACCCACGAGAGAAGAATGGAGGTTTACTTCTATTTTGAGGTTCCCGGCGACAACATCGTTTTTCATATGATGGGACAGCCCAAGGAAACCCGCCACATCATTCTTCACAACGAACAGGCTGTTATTTCGCCCTCGTGGTCAATCCACTCCGGCACGGCTACCTCGAACTACACGTTTATCTGGGGTATGTGCGGCGAAAACCAGACCTACGACGATATGGACAATATAGGCAATCTCGACCTCAAATAATCGCCTTGCGGTTATTTAAAGAATATTTTGAAAGTGGAGTACCGTTATGTCATTTTTAACATTAAGAGGAATCAACAAAATCTACCCGAACGGCTATCACGCCGTACACGATTTCAATTTGGAAATTGAAAAAGGCGAGTTTATCGTTTTCGTAGGCTCGTCGGGCTGCGGAAAATCAACCACTCTGCGTATGATTGCAGGTCTTGAAAACATCAGCAAGGGTGATTTCTTCATTAACGGCGAGAGAGTAAACGAAAAGGGCCCGCGTGAGCGCGGCGTTGCGATGGTTTTCCAGAGCTACGCGCTGTACCCGCATATGACCGTTTACGACAACCTCGCTTTCGGCTTGACGCTTCAGGGCGTTGACGACGACGTTATCGAAGAGAGAGTATACGCAACGGCAAAAATTCTCGGTCTTACCGATTATCTTGACAGATTCCCGCGTGCGCTTTCGGGCGGTCAAAGACAGAGAGTCGCGGTTGGACGCGCAATTATCCGCAAGGTTGACATCTTCCTTATGGACGAGCCGCTTTCTAATCTGGACGCAAAACAGCGCGTTACAATGCGTTCGGAAATCACGCAAATTCACCGTCAGACAGGCGCAACAACCATCTATGTAACACACGACCAGACCGAAGCTATGACAATGGCGGACAGAATTGTCGTTATGAAGGACGGTTACATTCAGCAGGTTGGTACGCCCTATGACCTCTATTTCAACCCCGTGAATATGTTTGTTGCAGGCTTCATCGGAGAGCCTCCGATGAACTTCATCGAGTCGAAGGTTAGAGAGGGCAAGCTCAACATCAACGGCAACATCATCGACCTTTACGCAATCGCCGACAAGGCTATTATCGATAAGTACGAGGGTGAGGAGCTGGTTCTCGGCTTCCGTCCCGAAGCAATCAAGCTCTGCAAGAACGAGGACGTTCGCAAGGCGTTCAAGATAAAGTGTGCGGTTGAGCTGACGGAGCTTCTCGGCGATAACACCAACGTTTACGTTGATATTCAGGGCATTAAAACGATACTTAAGGTTGACCCGCACGAGTCTCCCGATACAAACGAGGAGCTTGAGTTCGCTATTCCTTTCGAGAGCATTTATCTCTTCGACAAGGCAACCGAAAAGCGCATAAAGTTCAGCCTTAACGCGTAATCAGAGAAAAACGGGCAAAAGAATGGCAGAAAACATAAACGTAAGCGAAAAAGACCGTAAGCGGCGGGAGTTTATCCTCACGGGCAATCCTATGTCCGTTGTGCTCAAGATAACCCTTCCGCTTATGGCACTGAGCGCTTTCACATATTTAAGCGGTATCATCGATACCATCGTCGTTTCTCAAAGCGACAACAACGCGCTGTCGTCTGTTGTAATGATTTCGCAGATAAAAAATCTGTTCACCGCGCTTGGCGGGGGATTTTCAACGGGCAGCTCGATTATCGTGTCAAGGCTTATCGGGCGAGGCGAATACGACAAGGCGAAAAAGGTTGCCAACACCACTATGACGATGTTTTTCCTCTCGGCTTTGGGGATAATAGCAGTGCTGGAGGCGTTTGCAAGCGGAATTCTGCATATAGCGGGAATGACCGCCGAGCTGATAAATCTCGGCTTGGGTTACTTTCGCGTGCAGATTATTTCAATCGGCGTTTCGATGTTCAACTCGGTTTTTCTCGGCTTGGAAAAGGCGAGGGGAGCCACAGTCAACATTTTGTTCGTCAACGTAATGTCGATGTCGATAAAGCTTGCGTGTACGATAATTTTCGTGAGCGTGCTGAACTTCGGCACAACGATGGTTGCGGGCGCAACGCTTTTGGCGGATATCTCGGTGTCGATTTACGCGGCGATAAATCTTGTCAGAAAAAATTTCCTGTTTCACTATTCCCCCAAAAACACGATGTTTACAAAGGACTTCTTCAAGCCGCTTTGTTCGCTTTCAATCCCCGTGTTTTTGGGAAAATTTGTTTTTTCGATGGGCAAGGTCTTGGTAAATTCTATGGCGATGACCTACGGCGATGAAGCCCCCGGCGCGCTCGGCGTTTCCAACAACATCAGCGGAAGCGTTACCAGCATCACAAACTGCACCGAGGACGCGGAGTCGTCGGTTGTGAGCTATAACCTGAGCGAAAAGCACTATTCGCGTATGATAAAGCTGTTTTTCTGCACGCTTATCATAAACCTTGTGCTGTCGTCAATCGGCTTTGTTTTGCTCACCGTTTTCGGAGAACAGCTTTCCGCGTTCTTTGCAAACGGCAGCCCCGAAAAAGCACAGCTAATCAACAAAATCTTCTCCTATGAGAGAATAGGCATAGTAGCTCTCGGCGTAAATTCCGCGGTAAACGGACTGATTTACGGAATAGGCTGGACAAAGCTCTGGATGGTGTGCAACCTGTCGAGATTGTTCGTGTTCAGAATACCGACGATGCTGATTATGATAAACTGTTTCACCGAAATCGGCGCGGAGAGCCTCGGTATCGCGATGCTTATTTCGAATGTCGGTATCGGACTTATGTCGGTTGTTATAGGCATTGTCTGCCTTATCAATATCAAAAATCACAAAACCAAAGATAATGTAAAGTTGTGAGGTAACAAAAATGAAAGACCTTAACAGAAGCACTTTTGAAGCGGTTGACAGACCCGTGAAAATCCTCCAGTTTGGCGAGGGAAACTTTCTCAGAGCGTTTGTTGACTGGATTTTGCAGAATTTGAACGACGCGGGCGTCATAAACGCGGGCGTTGCGGTTGTTCAGCCGATGCCGATGGGCAGAGTTGCCGACCTCGAAAAACAGGACGGTCTTTACACGCTTTGCCTTGAGGGAATTGACAAGGGCGAAAAGGTTCAGAGCAAGAAGATTATCGATGTTCTCAAGGACTTTATCAACCCGTTTGAGCAGTATGACAAGTTCTTGGGTTATGCTAAGAGCGAGGAACTCGAGGTTGTTATTTCCAACACAACCGAGGCGGGAATTGCGCTTGACGAATCGGACACCGATTTTACAAAGTGCCCCAAGAGCTTCCCCGGCAAGCTTCTCGCGTTCCTCAAGACCAGATACGACCACTTCAACGGCGACGCGACAAAGGGCTTGGCTATCATTCCCTGCGAGCTTATCGACCACAACGGTGACGAGCTGAAGCGCGTTATGAACGAGCTTGCGAAAATCAAGGGTATGGACGCTGCTTTCATCGACTGGATGAACAACGCCTGCCACTACACCAGCACGCTTGTTGACCGTATCGTTCCCGGCTATCCGAGAGATAACGACATCGTAAAGGGCGAGATGTTTCACCTCTGGGTTCTTCAGAAGGAGCCGTTTGTTCAGGAGAAGCTCCCCGCGGACAAGTCCGGCTTGAACGTGATTTTCGCGGACGATATCACCCCTTACAAGCAGAGAAAAGTCAAGATTTTGAACGGTACGCACACCGCTATCGTTCCCGTGGCTTATATGGCGGGAATTGACACGGTTCGC
>CAMEQX010000138.1 GCA_945933905.1 uncultured Clostridia bacterium | reverse complement strand
TTTCGATGCCGAAAACCGAGCCGTAAACGCACCCGAAAAGCGCCGAGAAAAACCCGAGCCGCGTCATCACGGGAGCAAGTCCGTTCTTGGTCTTTTTCGAGAGAATGAACCCGAGCAGCGATATCAGCAAGCCTTGCCCGACATCGCCGAACATTATCCCGAACATCAGCATATACGTTATCGCAACGTAGGGCGTCGGGTCAAAACCGCTGTAAACGGGAAGTCCGTACATTTTCGTGAACATCTCAAACGGACGCGTAATCACGTTGTTTTTCAGCTTTACGGGAACCTCCGCGGACGCGTGTTTTTTGTCAATGGGAATTTCCGTACACTGAACATTTCCCGCGTTTTTGACAATCGCCGCTTTCAGCTGTTTGGAATTCTTCGCGGGACAATACCCCGAGAACGAAAACCGCCCGTGCGAAATAACAACCTTTTTACGCAGCTCGTTTACCTCGCTTTTGTAGCGCAGCTTGCACAAAACCGCCGAAAAATCGTCCGTCAGACCGTCCGCGAAATAAGCAAGCTCCTTTTCAAGCTCCTCTTTTTTCTTTTCCTCGGTTTCAATCAGCGCGTGGAGCTTCTGGTCGGCAAAATCCGCGTCGCCCTCAAGATAATCCGGAAGCCGCGTCCGCTCAAAGCCAAGCGACGTCATCAGCTCGTCTGCGAACTCAACATACTGCACGGGAACGAGATAAATTCCGTAAACATAGTCCTTCGTTTTCTCAAATTCCTGAAAAACAAAGCATTTTGTCGCGTAATACTGAAGCTTTTCCTCGTTGTCGAGAGGCATTCTTCCGATACGCATTTTGACGTATTTCATCGCGAAAAGCTCCGAAAACGGCACGTCAAGTCCGTGAAGATGCCGAACATAAGCGTCGGTTTCGAGGTGCTCGCGAAGCGTCTGCTCAACCTCGGCGTACTGCTCGTTCAGCTCGTCATAACGCTTTGAGATATCGCCGAGATAGTTCTCGAAATCCTCCGCCGTTTCGCAGTCAACCTGAGAAAAATCCGCGTCCTTAACGGGAATTTTCAGATTTATCGCCATATCGCGAACCCTTCCGAGAATGCTCTTGTAGGGGTTTTGCTCGCCGAGATTTCGCAAAACGGAGCCGTTTGACGAGATATGAAACAGCCCGCTCTCGCAGCAAGCCATAAGCGCCGCGTCCAGCGATTTTGACGGTCCGTCAACCGCAATCATCGACATTTTTTCTATTCCCAAATATATCACCGCCTTAACAGGTTTTTTCCTTATAATACCAGCATTTTCATAATATCCGTGCCGTCAAGCCCATAGCGCACGCCCTCGACAACCGTTCGGATATTCCGCAGCTCCGTACACAAGCTCTCCGTGAGCGCGAAATAAGTCACCGAAGCGTGCGGCGAGAGGTGAAGCGTTTTCTCGTAGAATTTCTGGCTGATTTTCTCCGTGAGCTGCTCTACGCTTGAGCTTTCGTTTTCGCTGCGATAGCCGATTTCCTCAAGCCGATTTCTCAGCGCTTCGATATTTTTCTCCGCGATAAGCTCCTCGACAATATCCTCGCGAAGCTTGTATTTAAACGGGATAAGCGACTTTTTGAGGTTCTCGGGAGTTGCCCCCGAAAACTGCGCTCTGCGGTAAAGCGTCACCACGTTTTCCATATCAATCGACCGCAGAATTGCCCGCTTGAATTCCTTTTTCTCGGAGCCGCGGAAGTTCTCCTCGGCGTATTTCAGCAGGCGGAAATAATAGTCGTTCACAAGCCTGCGCTCAACCTCGCCGATGTCGAGTTTTCCGCTTTGCGCGGCGTTTATCAGCGGCTCGCGCAAAACCTTGATGTAGGTTGTTCCATCGAGAATTTCGATTGCCTCGGCAAGATTTTTCGCGCCGCCGAGCTCGAAAAGGTCTGTTTTCGTGTAGCGGTTCAAATACACCGGAACAGCCGCAATAAATGCGTCCGAGCCGCCCACGTTTACCGCCGCAATCGCCGAAACAATCTGCCCGATTTCCAGCCGCTCGATGATAAACGAGAAATAAGCGCGGCTTTTCGTGTAGTCGAATTTGCGGAAGCTCTCGTAGATATCAAACGCGGCTTTCGCGAGAAGCGCCTCGAGCTGACCTCGGTGGATTGCGCCCGAATTCGCCGTTGAAAGCGCGTTTTCATATCGCGGCACGGTTTTCAGATAGTCGCAAATCTGCGGGACGTTTTCCTTTGCGGCAAGCTGCGCGTAGTCGAGCGGGGTGAGCCGCTGCCCGAAAACCGCGCGGCACTTTGCCGTAACGCCGTTTGACGCAAACATATTATTCCTCCGTTATCCGCTTTAAAATCTCCGCACGCCAGCGCTCGCCGTTTTCGGCAAACCGCTTGTCAAGCGCCTCAATTCGCGTTTTCAGGGCAAGCTCGGCGTTTTTTTGCTTTTCGGAAAGCCGACTTTCCTGCTCTTGCTTAAACTCGGCGTTCTGACGGCGCTCAGCCTCCAGCATTTGCTCGCGGGCACGAGCGCTGTTTTCGCCGAACTCGTCGGTGCGCTGCTTTTGCTTTGCAACCGCCTTTTCAACGCGCGCTCCCGCCGCTTTATCCATTGTGATTATCTCGCGTAAAAAATCCATTTCAATCACCATATACCTATTTTATATAGACTTATCTGCACTAATTTTCGACAAGCCCAACACCTTCTTATTTTACCTCTTTTTTACATAAAAAACAATATATATTTTGCACAAAAAATTCTCCCAAATCCAAGTTTTTCCGCGCATTTTTTATTGTATAACGCGGCGCTCTGCGATATTACGCAATTTGTGCAATTTTCACATATTCAAAAAAGCGAAGCCCTTGACAACGAAGCGTAATAGGGTGTATAATAAAAACAGATTTCAGCAAAAAACACTTTTTGAGAGGAGAATTTTTATGGATATTCCAAGCTGGGTTATTCCCGTAGTTATCGTGGCAGTGGTGATGATTTTGGTGTTCCTCACGGGCTACCGCAAGGCGCGCCCCGACCAAGCGCTTATCATAAGCGGTCTGCGAAGAAAAGCAAAGGTTGTTATAGGAAAAGCCGCAGTTAAGCTGCCGTTTTTGGAGCGCTGCGACGTGCTCGACCTCGCGCTGATGAGCGTTGACGTAAGAACCCAAACCTCAATTCCCTCGGGCGACTACATAAACGTAAAGGTTGACTCGGTTGTCAACGTCAAGATTTCTCCCGAAAAGGAAATCATCGAAAAAGCGCAGCAGAACTTCCTCAACAAAGACAAAAACTATGTCACAAACGTTGCTAGAGAGGTTCTTGAGGGTAATATCCGTGAAATTGTCGGACAGATGCGCCTTGAAGAGATGATTTCAAATCGACAGGTTTTCGCAGAGAAGGTTCGCCAAAACGCTGACCCCGACCTCAAGGCTATGGGACTTGAAATCGTCTCGTTTAACGTACAGAATTTCGTTGACGAGAACGGCGTGATAAACGATATGGGTATCGACAACACAATGCAAATCCGCAAGAAAGCCGCGATTTCAAAGGCTGAGGCGGAGCGCGATATCAAGATTGCTCAGGCTGAGGCAAACCGCAAGGCAAACGACGCGAGAGTTGACTCGGAAACCGCGATTGCAGAGCGCCAGAATGAGCTTGCAATCAAGCAGGCTGAGCTGAAACGCGCTGCCGATATCAAACAGGCGGAAGCGGACGCCGCTTATACAATTCAACAGGAAGAACAGCGCAAGACTATCGAAATCACCACGGCAAACGCGAATATCGCTAAGCAGGAAAAAGAGGTTGAAATCAAGGCGAAGGAAGCCGAGATTAAAGAGCGCGCGCTGGAAGCCGAGGTTAAAAAGACCGCAGAAGCGCAGAAATACGCGGCTCAGCAGAACGCTGACGCGAAGCTTTACGCAACGCAGCAAAATGCCGAAGCGCAAAAGTATGAAGAAATCCGTCGTTCCGAAGCGGAATTGCAGATTAAGAAGAACGAGGCGGAGGCTATTCTCGTGACCGCTCAAAACGAGGCTGCCGCGGCAAAGGCAAAGGCGGAAGCAGCGAGATTTGCTGCCGAGCAGGAAGCCGAGGGTATCAGAGCAAAGGGTATCGCGGAAGCGGACGCGGTTCGTGCAAAGGCGCTTGCTGAGGCTGAGGGTCTTGACAAGAAGGCTGAAGCGATGAAGAAGATGGAAGAAGCGGCAGTTTTGCAGATGTATTTCGAGAAGATGCCCGAGATTGCCTCGGCGATTGCGAAGCCGCTTGAGAGCATTGATAAAATCACGATGTACGGTGACGGAAACACGGCAAAGCTGGTCAAGGATATTACCGAAGCGACAACTCAGGCGTCGTCGGGATTGCTTGACGGCTTGGGGATTGATTTGAAGCAGATGGTGAATTCGTTTGTACAGGGAAAGGCGATTGCGAGCGGGATAAACTCGGAGAAGCCGACCATTGAGGACAAACCCGAGCAGACGGTCTAACCCCGCAGCGCGTAACCGTGCAGCGCGAAGCGAAAAAAGTCTTTTTGGAGTGTTTGCGAGAAACCTTCGGTTTCCCTAACCTTTTTCTTCAGAAAAAGGTTCCAAGACTTGAGCGAAGCGACCACTCGCGGCGAAGCCGCGGACTAGAGCGAAGCGGCAAAATCGCGGAGCGAAGCGACGCGAAATACGGCAAAAAGCGCTAAAGGGGTTCAAGGGGAAAAACAAGAGTTTTTCCCCTTGAGGAAAGGGGCTTGGGGAAAACCCCGAGGGGTGTTCCCCAAGCGATTTTTCGGGTTCGATGCCCGAAAAATCGCCTGCACCTTCCGCAAAGTCGGCTCTTCAATAAAACTCAGCTCAAAAAGCGGCTACCTACGCGCGCACACATTGCGCGCGTAGGTAGCCGCGCATTTTCGGCGGTTCGATGCCGCCGAAAATGC
>CAMEQX010000137.1 GCA_945933905.1 uncultured Clostridia bacterium | reverse complement strand
ATATCGCAAGCAAAGCGGTTGAAATGATTTTAACTTGACGAAAGGAAACAAAAATGGAAGATAAACTGATTATTGCGGGACGCGAATTTAATTCGAGATTTATTTTAGGTTCGGGCAAATTTGACCTTGACCTGATAAACGCTGCGGTGAAAAACGCAGGCGCGGAGATTATCACGCTTGCGGTGCGCAGGGTGAACAGCTTTACGGGAAATATCCTCGACCACATTCCCGAGGGCGTGACGCTTTTGCCGAATACCTCGGGCGCGAGAAACGCGGAGGAAGCGGTGAAAATCGCAAAGCTTGCGCGGGAAGCGGGCTGCGGGGATTTCATCAAAATCGAGGTTATCCACGACTCAAAGTACCTCCTCCCCGACAACTACGAAACCGCGAAAGCCTGCGAAATGCTCGCGAAGGACGGCTTTATCCCGATGCCTTATATGTACCCCGATTTGTACGCGGCGCGCGATATGAAAAACGCGGGAGCTGCCGCTGTTATGCCGCTTGCTGCGCCGATTGGCTCAAATCAGGGACTTTCGACAAAGCAGTTTATCCGCATTCTGATTGAGGAAATTGACCTCCCGATAATCGTTGACGCGGGAATCGGAAAGCCCTCTCAGGCTTGCGAGGCGATGGAAATGGGCGCTTCGGCGATTATGGCGAACACGGCGATTGCGACTGCGGGAAATATCGTGCAGATGGCGGAGGCGTTCAAAAACGCGATTATCGCGGGCAGACTTGCTTATCTCGCGGGTACGGGGCGCGTTCTCGACAAGGCAAGCGCGTCCTCGCCGCTCACGGGCTTTATCGCGGAATAATTTGAGGAGAACACAATGGAAGAAAGAATTGACCATATGAAATATCTGCCCGGAATGGAGGTTATCGAGTCCGACATTCAGGAGCAGGTTATCAGCCGAATGAACGCGTATGATTACGACAAATACACCGAAACCGACGTAAAGCGCGCGCTTGCCGCGGAGTATCTCTCGGTCGAGGATTTTGCCGCGCTGTTGTCGCCCGCCGCAGAGCCGTTTCTCGAGCAAATGGCGGAAAAGGCGACGATTGAAACGCGCAAGCATTTCGGCAACAGCGTTTACCTTTTCACGCCGCTTTATATCGCGAATTATTGCGAGAATTACTGCGTTTACTGCGGCTTCAACTGCCACAACAAAATCCGCCGCGCAAAGCTTGACAAGGACGGAATTCGGCGCGAAATGGAAGCGATTGCCAAAACGGGAATGGAAGAAATTCTCATTCTGACGGGCGAAAGCAGAAAAATGTCCGATGTTGAGTATATCGGCGAGGCTTGCTCGATTGCGCACGAGTATTTCAAAAACGTGGGAATTGAGGTTTACCCGATGAACACGGACGAGTACAAATACCTTCACGAGCACGGCGCTGATTACGTCACGGTTTTTCAGGAAACCTACAATTCCGACAAGTACGAAACGCTTCATCTCGCGGGACATAAGCGCATTTTCCCATACCGTCTGAACGCGCAGGAACGCGCAATTCGTGGCGGAATGAGGGGCGTTGCGTTTGCGGCGCTTTTGGGACTTGACGATTTCAGAAAGGACGCTTTTGCGGCGGGAGTTCACGCTTATCTTATCCAGCGCAAGTACCCTCACGCAGAAATTTCGTTCTCTTGTCCGCGCTTGCGCCCGATAATCAACAACGACAAAATCAATCCGCGTGACGTTCACGAAAAGCAGCTTTTACAGGTTATGACGGCTTTTCGCATATTTATGCCCTTCGCGGGACTTACGATTTCGACGAGAGAGCGCGCGGGCTTCCGCGACAACGTTGTGGGAATGTGCGCTACAAAAATCTCGGCGGGCGTAAGCACCGGCATCGGCTCTCACACCGAGGAAGAGTCTCTCGGCGACAACCAGTTTGAGATAAGCGACGACAGAACGCTCGACGAGGTTTGCGAGGCAATCCGTGCGCGCGGACTTCAGCCCGTGATGAATGATTATGTTTATGTGGGATAACGAAATGAGCGATAATTTCGACAAAATAATCTGCGTTACCAACCGAAAACTCTGCTCGATACCGCTTGAGGAGCAGCTTGCTTTTCTGGCAAAAAAAGGCATTTCTCGGGTAATTCTTCGCGAGAAGGACTTGCCCGAGGAGGAGTACGCGGCGCTTGCGAAAAAAGCGCTCGGAGTGCCGAAAATCGAGCTTTTTATCCACAATTTCCCGAATGTCGCGCGGGAGCTTTCGTTGAAGAAAATTCATCTTCCGCTCGCGAAACTCACGCGGGAAATCTGCGCGGAATTTGAGGTTGTCGGCGCTTCGGTTCATTCTGTTGAAGAAGCCGTGGAAGCGGAAAAGCTCGGCGCTTCCTACGTCACCGCGGGGCACGTTTTCGCGACCGACTGCAAAAAAGGCCTGGCACCGCGCGGGCTTGATTTTCTCGAAAACGTCTGCAAAAGCGTGAAAATCCCCGCCTACGCAATCGGCGGAATTTCTCGCGATAATATGCACCTCGCGCTCGAAAAAGGCGCGGCGGGAGTTTGCGTTATGTCCGGTTTGATGAACGGCACTTTCTTTGAATAAGCAAAAAGCGTTCCCGTGCGGAACGCTTTTATATTGTACAAAAAAATCAGAAAAAACTAGGACAAAATGGGCACAAAGTTGCTTGCGGGCACAAAAATCGCCCCTAGCAGAAACTAGGGGCGAAACAGGGTCCAGCGTCACGCTGGTTGGCGGAGAAAGAGGGATTTGAACCCTCGCGCCGGTTGCCCGACCTACACCCTTAGCAGGGGCGCCTCTTCACCACTTGAGTATTTCTCCAAATGCCGAAATCACTATTCAATCACAAAAAGTATTATACCACAACAAAACCCATTTGTCAAGACCTTTTTTCAAATTCTTTATAATCTGCGGTTGACAAAACGGAAGAATTGTACTATAATTAAACTTGATACGAAGATAAAAGGAAGGTCTGGGAATTATGCCTATAAAAATAGCCGACGGGCTGCCCGCGCAGGAGATACTTGAAAAAGAGCACATTTTCGTGATGACGGAGTATCGCGCGCTGCATCAGGACATTCGCCCGCTGAAAATCGGAATACTTAATCTTATGCCGACAAAAATTGTCACGGAAACGCAGATTTTGCGCTGCCTGTCAAACACGCCGCTTCAAATCGAGGTGGAGCTTGTCGGAATGACCTCTCATTCCAGCAAAAACACCTCTCAGGAGCATTTGCTGGAGTTTTACAAGAGCTTTGACGATATAAAAAACCAAAATTTCGACGGCTTTATCATAACCGGCGCGCCTGGGGAGCAGATGCCGTTTGAAGAGGTTGACTACTGGAAAGAGCTTTGCGATATTATGGACTGGACGACAACTCACGTTCATTCCACGCTTCACATCTGCTGGGGAGCGCAGGCGGGGCTTTACTATCACTACGGGATACCGAAATATCCGCTTTCCGAAAAGGTTTCGGGCGTTTTCACTCACAAGCTCCTCACACCGAAAGCGCGTCTTTTCCACGGCTTTGACGGGGAATTTTGCGCGCCGCATTCTCGCCACACGGAAACTCGCGCGGAGGATATCCTGAAAGTGCCGGATTTGAGACTGATGGCGGTATCGGACGAGGCGGGAGTTTATGCCGCAGGAAACGAGAGTGGAAGCCGCTTTTTCATCACCGGTCACTCGGAATATGACGCGGGAACGCTTGACGCGGAGTATCGCCGCGACCTTGAACGCGGGCTGAACCCGAATATCCCCAAGCACTATTACCCCGACGACAACCCTGAAAACCGGCCCGTGCTGCGCTGGAGAGCGCACTCTACGCTGCTTTTCACGAACTGGCTGAATTATTATGTTTATCAGACCACGCCGTTTGATATCAGCAAGAAAATTTAACTGCCGTAAAATTACATAAATCGACACCCGAAAATTTGTCAAAAACGCTAAAAAAGCCCGCCGCGTGTTGCAAATGTTTTCGGGTTGTGTTATAATGTAAAAAGGGAAAGTATATTAGGTGACAATGAAAGCCTCGCTTGAGGTTTAAACAACACTTGGGAAATTATCGGAAAGGGGGAGCAGCTATGTCAGAAGAGATAGTTCATTCCACGATAGACGTTTCCGTCAATCCTAACAAAACAACCGCATTTGTGTCGTTTTCAAAGCCCGAAAACGGCGGTATTGACGTGAGCTTGGATAAAGTTATGCAGGCGCTTGAGGACAAAAATGTGTCCTACGGCATTCTCAAGGACGAAATCGAGAGAGCCGTTGAGCAGAAGCGCTATGATGAGAATATCTGCGCGGCGCGCTGGGACCCTCCCACCGACGGCGTTGACGGAACGATAAAGTATTTTTATCGCACCGACCAGTGTACTGCTCCTGTTGAAAACGAGCACGGCGTTGTCGATTACAAAAATCTCGGCTTGGTTCGCAACATAACGGCGGGCACTCCCATTGCTTCAATCACTCTGCCCACGGAGGGCGAGCCCGGCCGTGATATTATGGGAATGGTTGTTCAGCAGAAAAAGGGCGTTCCCGTTGCGCTCAATCTCGGCGCGGGAACCTCGCTTATCAACGAGGGAACCGAGCTTATCGCGGCGATTGACGGAAATCTTGTGTTCAGGAACGGCTCGTTTTGTGTTGATGAAACGCTGCTGATAAACGGCGACGTTGACGTATCGACGGGAAATATCGATTTCATCGGAAGCGTGACCGTAAAGGGAAGCGTTTTCGAGGGATTTCGCGTTACATCGAAGAAGGATATAAGCGTGCTCGGCTCGGTGAACGGCGCGGAGCTGTCCGCAGACGGAAATATCTCCGTGAAAATCGGCATCATCAACAGCAAGGTTGACTGCCGCAGTGACGTTAACGTCCACTTTTCCGAGAGGTCGAAGGTTCGCTGCG
>CAMEQX010000136.1 GCA_945933905.1 uncultured Clostridia bacterium | reverse complement strand
ATACGAGATAAGGCCACGTGACTGGAGTTCAGACGTGTGCTCTTCCGATCTAACAACGGCTTTGCTGCACTCGGGGTGAACGAGAAGAAGCGCGTTCGGGTGGGCTTTTTTCGCGGCTTCAACGTCAGCTGCGGTTATCGCCGCGTGAACGGGACAGCAGCCGTTTACCGTCACGATTTCCTTTTCGGGACACTGCGCGGCGATATAAGAACCGAGGTTTTTGTCGGGAATGAACAGAATTTTGTTCTGCGGCATCTTTTTGATGATTTTCGGCGCGGAAGACGAGGTGACGCAGACGTCGCAAAGCGTTTTCAGCTCGGCGGTTGTGTTGATGTAAGCGACAACGGCGTGCTCGGGATACTGCGCGCGCAGCTCACGGAGCTTATCAAGCGAAATCATCTCCGCCATCGGACAGCCTGCGTCCGCTTCGGGCAGCAGCACAGTTTTTTCCGGGCACAAGATTTTCACGGTTTCCGCCATAAAGCGAACTCCGCACATTATAACCGTCTGCGCGTCGGTTTTGCAGGCTTTTTGCGCAAGTCCGAAGCTGTCGCCGACAAAATCCGCGACCTCCAGAATATCGTGCGTCTGATAGCAATGTGCCAAAACAACCGCGCCGCGCTCTTTTTTCAGCCGAAGAATTTTCTCTTGAATATCTTTAATCATTGTCATTTCCTTCCGTTTAGTTATTTTTGCCGAAATATCATATTTTAATTATATCATTTTTTATCTCTCTTTGCAAGCAATTTTTTTCGCAAAACTCTTTACTTTTCAAATAAAGTATGTTATAATTAGAATGTATCATTTTATTCCTTATTTTTTGACGAAAGGAAAGAACAAAATGGCAAACTCAATTCTTATCACGGGCGGCTCGGCAAGCGGAAAGTCGAGATTTGCCGTATCACATTTTCACTGCTGTGACTATGTGCTTTATCTAAAGGCGGGCTCCGACCTTGACGCAGATACCAAGCAGAGAATTAAGTTCGAGAACGAGAAACAGGGTGTTCAATGGGACATAGTTCGCTTTGACACGCCAAATCCCGCCGAGCTTGTTCAGGACCACAAATTCGTTATCTTCGACAGTCTCAGCTCCTTCGCGGCAATCATCATCAACGAGGTTTGCGGCACGGAGGAAATCACGGACGTTATGAAGAAAAACGTCGAAAAGACGATTATCGAAAAAATTCAAGACCTTCGTGAAAAGGTTGAGGAAAATTTTGGCAGCTTGACCATAATTACCCTTGAAACCGGCTTCTCGGTTGCGCCCGTTGACAAGCACCTCGCGACTTTCAGGGAAATGCTCGGTCACGTCAATCAGCGTATCGCAAACACAAGCGACGAGGTCTATTTCTCGGCAAGCGGTATTCAGTTCAAAATAAAGTGATTGATAAGGAGTATTTGTTATGACTTTTGAAGAATTCATTATGCAGGCGCGCGAGATGAACGCATCCGATATTCACCTCACGGTTGGCGCTCCCACGGTTATCCGCGTAAACGGCGAGCTTCGCAAGTATCAGGAGCTTTCGGATCAGGTTGTACATAGAACCATCGTTTCTATCCTTTCCGCAGAGCAGGAAAAACAGCTCACCGAGGGCAAGGATATCGACTTCTCCTTCGAGCTGAAAAACGGCGCGCGTCAGCGTGTAAACGTGTTCCATCAGGGCGGCAGACTCGCTTGCTCCATTCGTTTGCTCAACGCGAAAATCCCGACTCTCGATGAAATCGGTATGCCTTCCATTCTCCTCGACCTCGCGAAGAAGAGAAAAGGTCTTATTCTCGTAACGGGACCGACGGGCGCAGGTAAGTCCACGACGCTTTCCGCAATGATTCAGCACATCAACGATACCCGCGCTTGCCACGTTATCACAATCGAGGACCCGATTGAGTATCGCTATGAGCTTTCAAAGGCAACCATTCACCAGCGCGAAATCGGAAGAGATGTCCCCGACTTTGAGTACGCGCTTCGCAGTGCGCTTCGTGAGGACCCCGACGTTATCCTTATCGGTGAGATGAGAGATTATGCAACAATTTCACTCGCGATGACCGCCGCAGAAACAGGGCACCTCGTTTTCGGCACGCTGCACACGTCGTCCGCTGCTCAGACAATCGACCGTATCATCGACGTCTGCCCCGCAGAAGCAAGAGACCAAGTCAGACTTCAGCTTGCAAATATGATTGAAGGTATCGTGGCTCAGTCGCTTGTACCCACCTCCGACGGCAAGGGACGCTGCGCGGCTGTTGAGATTATGCTCGGCACGGACGCTATCAGAAACCTTATCCGTTCCAACAAAATCGCGCAGATGGAAACCACAATGCAGGGTGCAACCCAGCAGGGTATGCAGACGCTTATCGAAGGTCTTGCAAAGCTCTACAAGGCGGGAAAAATCACCTATCAGACCGCTCTCGAGTATTCCAACAACCCCGCCGAAATGGAGAAGAAATTGCTCAACGGCTGATTTTTACACACAAAATTCAGAAAATTTTCATCAAAATGCGGTTCCTCGGAGCCGCATTTTTGTTGACAAAAAATTGATTTTATGTTATAATCGAAAATGTTGAAAACAATCGAAAAGGAGTAATTATGAAAAAAATCACCGCTGCGCTTGTTTTAGCAGTTTTTCTTTGCGGGTGCAAGTCGAATACCGAATTGCCCCTCGAAAGTTCATCGGAAAAAACCATCTCAATAAGCGCTCCCGAAAGCTCAGACGAAAGCTCAAGCAGCTCGGAGAGTTCTTCGGAGGAAAGCTCATCGAGTTCTTCAGAGGAAAGCTCCTCAACGGAAAGCTCGTCAACCGAAAGCTCGAGCGAGCCCGATTTCACAAATCCGTGGGGATTGACGTCGCTTGGCGTTGTCTGGCAGTATCCCTTTGGCGAAAATCTCTCGTATGATTTCGCGTCCGCCGAGGTTATAAAAGGCTTGGAAGCGCGCTATGGAATGACGGGCGAGGATTTGGGCTATGAGGGCGAGTGGTGCGCGATTGTGCTCTCGCAGCTGATTTCAGAGGCGGGATATGACATTTATTACCAGTACAATCCCTGCGACCTCACGATAGAGCTTCTCGACGACGGTTTCGCGCGTTTTTACTGCTTAAGACAGGAGAACTACGACAGCCTTGTTCAGTGGGGCTTGCAGAGCACGGACCGCGTTATCAACACAACGCGCGAGGAATTTGTTCCCAAAAGAGGCGATTTTATCTGCTATCTCTGGACGGAGGAAGCGGAGGAATTCAACTGGAGCCATATCGGAATGGTTGCCGAGGACTATGACGGAACGGTGCTCAGAACCATCGAGGGCAACATCGGCAGAGGCAGAGACCCGCTCTATCACGCGGTTGAAGCGCGGGAAAGACCGTATGACAGCACGGTTATCGGATTTATCAGGCTGGACGAGCTTACATAAATATCGGAGGACATTATGAGAAAAATCAGAATTATTGCCGCCGCGCTTGCTGCGATTATAACGTGCGGCTGCTCGGAGAATTCGGAAAGCAGCTCCCCCTCGTCCATTTACACCGTTATTCAAAGCAGTTCTCAGAGCTCACCGGCAAGTTCTTCGACATCATCAGACGAAAGCACCTCGGCTTCAAGCATATCAAGCTCTTCCGAGCCGTCGGAAAGCTCGGATAACGATATTCAGCTTCCCGCTTCAAGCTCCTCTTCAACCGAAAATCAGCTCTCCTCGTCAAGCTCCTCGTCAAGCTCCTCTTCAACCGAAAATCAGCTCTCCTCGTCAAGCGAAAATGACGGAAAAATCCCGTATGAAGAACGCTCGTCAACAGGCGTTGTCTGGAATGCGCTCGGGACAAATCTCACCTACGATTTCAAGTCCGCCGCTATCATCAAAGGTCTTGAGGAAAGATACGGAAAAACAGGCAAGGAGCTCGGCTATGTGGGCGAGTGGTGCGCGGAGATTGTGTCGGATTTGCTCATCAAAAACGGCTATCGCATCTCAAAGCAGTATAACCCCTGCGATGTCACAATCCAGCTTCTCAACAAGGGCTACGCGCATTTTTACTGCTTCCGTGAGGAGAATTATGACAGCCTTGTTAAATATGGGCTGAAAAAGAGCGCGCAAAGCCGCGTGACAATTCTCGACCGCGAGGATTTCACCCCGCAAAGAGGCGATTTCGTCTGCTTCCTGTGGAATGAGGAAAACACAATCTATAACTGGAGCCATATCGGTATGGTTGCCGAGGATTATGACGGGACGGTTCTGCGCACAATCGAGGGAAATCTCGGAGTAACAGAGTTCCCCGATGACCCGAAAATCAGAACCGTTGACGGCAGAGAGCGCGAGTATAACGAAACCGTTATCGGAATTATAAGGCTTGAAAAAATAAATTTACATAACCGAATGTGAATTTTTTATAAGAGAGTACTTGAAAAATTGCTCGAAATATTGTATAATGTAGTTGTATGGCAGAGTTGCTGCTAAATATTGGAAAAAAGGAGAAATATCAATGACTTATTCACACGAAGTCGAGGCAATGTGCCCCGTAGCGCAGGGCGTTGCTCACGGCGCAGCGCCTATCCCCGAAGAAGCAAAGTGGGTTAAGGCTAAGGAAAGCTCGGACATCAACGGTTTCACTCACGGTATCGGTTGGTGCGCACCTCAGCAGGGTACCTGCAAGCTGTCCCTGAACGTAAAGGGCGGCGTTATTCAGGAGGCACTTGTTGAAACAATCGGCTGCTCGGGTATGACTCACTCGGCTGCTATGGCGGCTGAAATCCTCCCCGGCAGAACCATTCTCGAGGCTCTCAACACAGACCTCGTTTGCGACGCAATCAACACCGCAATGAGAGAGCTGTTCCTCCAGATTGTTTACGGTCGTTCGCAGAGCGCGTTCTCCGAGGACGGTCTGACAATCGGCGCTGGTCTCGA
>CAMEQX010000135.1 GCA_945933905.1 uncultured Clostridia bacterium | reverse complement strand
TGTCAAGATAGGTAAAAATGCGAAACTAACGAGGCAGATGTACCTTTATCGACAGACTGAAAGCCCGATTTTACTCGGGCTTTTTTTATTGCAGAAACGGGGTGTTCGGAGCGGTAAAATCCTCTTCGGGCGAGTACAAATCAGCTTGTGAAGCAAGCTTTGCGTCGGGGTATTTTTCAAGCTCCGCGCGGCAATACGGTATCGTTTCGTTCGGCTTGATTTCAACCGTTTTCCCCCAAACCATTTTCACCGTTAGCGGCACGCTCCCGCTGTTGTGAATATAACCGAAAACACGCTCGTCGCTGTCCTCGACGATTTCCGAAAACATCTCGTCCATAGAATAATAAAACTCAATCCCGTTTTGCTTGTACGGGAAATATCTCACACCGCAACCGAAAAGCAGCACCGAGTCCTGAAACATTCCGACGTGAACTTGCATTTCTTCCTTTTTAATCTTGCCGTTCTTGTCTTTATAAAACGCGTCGTCATAATAAAAACCAGCGCCCGCCGAAAGCATAAGATAAAACATTCCGTTCTCCAAAGGCGGCGCTTGTTCAATCAGCTTCCGCAGTTTTTCGGCAGCGATTTCCGCAAGCTCCGTCAAAAGCTCCTCGGCTTTTTCGCCCAGAAATCCCGTAAAGCATTTCCGAAAATCCCACAAAAAATATCCGCCCTCCGCGCCAAAGTTTGACGAAATTTCTTGCTTTTGCAAGGTGTAAACGGTGTTGCGCGTGCAAACCTCCAAAAAATCGCCCTTGTCCTCAATGCTCATAATTCTCGTTGTGTGAATGTGCGTTCCGTCGGGACATCTCGGCGATTTGTGACCGTAAACCGTACCGAACGCATAGAAAACATCTTCTACGCTAACTGCTTTTCGCTCAATATGCCAGTTTTTTAATTCAACCAATTCTATCCCTCCTTACTCGATTTTTCGCCAAAATCATATTCCTCAAACTTAATCCCGTGATATACAGCATAGACGTGCGCGCAGCTTCTGTTCTTGCCTTTGATGGTGAGGTTCGGGAGAGCTGCGGGCAGAAGGTCATTTACCCACGGATAACGCCTTTCTATTCCTCTGTAATAGCCGACGCTTTCATTGAAAACAACCCCGCCCAGCACTCTTTCCAAATCGTCATAGACTTCTTCGCTGCCCTCGCCGATTTGCCGCACGGACTCGGGTATGATTATCTCGGAAAGGCTTGTGCAGCCGTTGAAGGCCTCGATTTCTATTGTCTCTAATCCCTCGGGAAGCTCAACCCGTTCAAGCGACTTGCACCCGCAAAACGCACCTCTGTCTATTCTATCAACGCCTGTCGGAATTTCAATCGATTTCAAATTCTCGCACATCGCAAACGCGCGAGTTCTTATGGAAATAATTTTCGGCGGGAGCGTCACCCTTTCAAGCGACTTGCAGCCGAAAAAAGCGTACGGCTTGATGCAACTATGAAACATTCTGCACATTTCATAGTTTTCATCGGTTTCCTCCAAAATCACGGGCAAATCAATTTCCTTTAGTGATGTACAGCGGCTAAATGCTCGTTCTTCGACAATCGTGCGGTGAGAGAGCTTCACGCGCTCAAGATTTTCGCAGTCCTCAAACGCACCCTCGCCTATCGCAAATTTTTCGGGCAATTCTATCGCGCGGAGCTTTTTACAGCCCTTGAACGAGTTTTTCTCAATTCGCCAAACTTCTTCCGGAAAAACGAGCTTTCCGTTTTCATCAATAAAATCGTCCTGCGAGTACAGCTTAAGTCCGCTTGATTTTACATATTCCAAAATCTCCTCGGGAGCGTCCATACCAAAATATCTCTCGTTTGCCGCCTGCTGAACTGTGTACAAAGAGCCGCCCGCCGTAATAAAATAGCCCTCGGGAATTTTCGGCTTCTCGGGAACTACAAACGGTTGATTTTCAAAATATTTCTCGTATTCCGACAAATCATCAAACGGCTTCTCCAAAAAAACGTCAAGCTTCACGCTCCGATTTCCCCGCAAGTCACAAAGGCTCATAGGCTCATCGTTCGCTTCATCGTCCGTTGCGTAATAAAGCGGCTTGTCATCAGCGCAAATCTTCTCCAAAACAGCTTTAATTCGCTTCAGCGCTTTATAATAATAAAAAATACTGCGCGTGTTGAAGTAGGTGTAAAAGCGCAATCTGCCGGTTTCCTCGTCCCAATCGGCTTCGCGAAAAGGAAAATACGGGAAGCGGTCGTGGTCAACCTCGTCCGCCTTTTCCCACACATCTATATCCAAAAAACTATACCAGCTTTTCGTTTTCTGAACCTCGGTTATCGTTTTCCGATACTCCTCTTTTATAAAGCAGTCAAACAAATCCGTGTGATATGAGCTCATATTCTTATCTCCCTTCTCTTTCATCACTGTGTTCACGGTTTTATAAAACCCGATTGAAGCTGAGAAAAACACCAAGCTCAAGCGAGCTTGGTATAGTTTTTACTGCGGTTTCAGTCGTCCTCGGAAGAAAACAAGGCGGTCTGCTCGATATCACTTCCCTGTTCATCGGAAACAGTTATCCCGAGCGCGTCGAAAATCGAATAAATCTCCCGAATGTTTCTCTGCAAATCCTTGCTCAGATTTTTGAGCCAGCGGTCAAAATCAAGTATTTTGCGGACAAGTCCGTCAGCTTGCTGCCGGAAGCTGATATTCGGTATCAACAGGCTTTCAATCTGCTTTATGGAAATCCATTTCATCTTTCCGTTGTTGGTTGATGAAGAGCCGTCTCTGAGCCTTTGAATTCCCTCGCTGCTTTGAAGCCAATAGCAGAGCCAGCGCGGAATAACCTTGCTTTTGTCAACGCTTATCATATAAATATTCCCGCCGACAACGATTTTTTTGTTCCCGATATTGCCCGCGATATCCACCTTATACGGCGTGTCGTTTTTCGTGAGCAAAATCATATCGGGCTGAACGCAAAACTGCTCAACCGACTTCCCGAGCCTTTTCGGGTCAAAATGCTGAAGGTTTGTCGTGTCCAGCTCAAACGAAAAGCCGTTCTTGATATCCGCAAGCGCAAGATAACGATAGCCCGTATCCTCGATTGTAAGGCAGTTTTCAAGCTGTTCCGCGGAAAGCTGAATTCCGCGAGAAATACCCGTGATAACACTTCCGAAGGTTATATCCTTGTTCCTCTTGTTTGCCATATTCTGCTCCTCGACTGTACGGATTGATTTCTTGCTTTAATATTATCACATTTTCTCGGAAATGTCAAGACTGTTTCGCGGTGTCGGCGGAAACGCTTCTGACGTGCCGAAACATCTCCTTTATATCATCGGTGAGCGCCCAGCGTCTGTTGTCCGTCGAGCTTATTCCGTACTCCTTTTTCACAAGGTCAATGTACATCGAGTGCGTTCCCTCGTCGCCCATATAAAAATGCTTCCAATCCTCGTCGGGAATAAAGCGGCGCACGTCAAGCTGCTCCAGAGCGAGATTGTCAAAGGCAACCACTCTGAAATGCTTCGCGAGGCTTTCGATGTTGTCGTAGAGCCACTTTTGGTTCTCGGCAACGCTTCCGTTTTCCGCAAACTCAACTCCCCTGCCCTTTGTCTTGTATCCGAGAACAAGCAAATCAAGCTCCTTGTCAAAAAGCCCGTCAAGCATCCCCTCGCCGATTACGCCGTTTACCGCGTGAATTACCGCACGAGTTCTCGGGTCGAAATACTTTTCTCCATCAACAGACCAAAAGTACGAATTCTCTTTATCACAAGTATTGTCTTTATCGGCAACGGTAATAAACGGACAATATTCATCACGAACGGTGTTAAACCTGAAATCTCCGGAGCACTCCAACAATGCAAGCAAGTTCTCATATCCCTCGGAGAACCTTTTTGCGCTCTCCGCCGAGCTTACCGATATGCCGAGCGCGTTGTATTTCAACAGCTCAAGCTCGCTTGATGTCGGGTCATAACAGTTAACGAAATTGCCGTTGATGTATCTCTCGGGATTGAAAAATTTCTCGAAATCCTCCGCGCGAATAGTGATATTCATAAAAATATTGAACTTGTCGCGAAGTGTGGCAATCTCGGGGTGCAAAAGCGGGTTTCCGCCGCCTATCGCAAGCTCTGTAAACGGCGGCAGCGACTTGAACAGCTTTTCGGGTATCTCACCGTGAAGCCCCTCCGCCGTGCAGCCCTCATAGCAAAACGGGCAGCCGTGCTCGCAGCAGTCGGTTATCTTCACGTCAATGCTTTCGGGGTACTCGGGCTCGGATTTTTCATCGCGGCAAATTCTCACCTTCGTGCCGTCAAGCCCGAGAATAAGCGTTTCGTTTCCGTTGTGATAAATCCCGCCAAACATCGAATAATGCGCGCGTTTAAATGTATTGTCAACGCTCTTATCCATATAATAGCCGTTTATCACGCCGAAGCCGCGGTCCTCGTCAAACGCGTCGCCGCCGATATCGAAGGCAATCGCGGGGTTGAAAACAATCTCCTCCAAAAGCCGCTCGTCAACCTCGTTTTCGCCGAAAATTTCTTTTAATTCAAGAATATCCATATACGATTCAATCGAGCTGTAAACCCGTTCAAGATGATATTTTTGGAGAAATTCATCAGGGGTGTCGGCGGGAAGCGCAACCAAATTGTCGAGATAAGTCAATTCCACTCCGCAGACATACTCTAATTCGGGGACAATCTGCATATATCCGTCCAATCTGTTTTCGGGGACAATCGCGTCTGGTATCGTGTGAACGTCAACCGCGTCCTTATATTCATAAGGGGTGGAGAACAGCTTGTACAGCACAAAATCCTGTCCTGTCGTTTTTTTGAACATCTCGTGCCAAATGGGAGTATCGTCCGCGAGAAACGCCATCTTGTCCGCCCAGCTGTTGAGATAAACGTGATCGATGCCGTCGCCGGACGTGTTATAACACC
>CAMEQX010000134.1 GCA_945933905.1 uncultured Clostridia bacterium | reverse complement strand
AGGATTTGTTTAACAGCGGCAGGATAAGCGAGAACGAGGACGTTTCGCTTGTCGTTCAGACTACCTTCGACCGCGAGAGATTTTTGGATATTTCCCGAAAAATAAGGGAAAAATACCCTCGCGTTCAGATATACAGCACAATTTGCAACGCGACCGCACAGCGTCAGGAAAGCGCGCGGGAGCTTGCCGAGAGAGCGGCTTTGATGGTTGTCGTCGGAGGTCAAAGCAGTTCTAACACAAGGCGTCTTGCGGAAATTTGCCGCGAATACACGAAAACCGTGTTTGTGACAAGCGCCGCGCAGATGCCCGAGCAGATTACACAAAATCTGCCTTCCGATTGCATAATCGGAATAACAGCCGGAGCTTCTACACCCGGTTATATCATTAAGGAGGTTCATCAGACAATGAACGAAGAGATTAAAACCACAAACGAAAATGAGGAGGACTTTGCTGCGCTGCTCGAGCAGGACCAGTCTTTTACGAGATTATATACCGGCAAAAGAGTTAAGGCTACAATCGTAAGCGTATCGAAGAAGGAAGCGGTAGTCGAGGTCGGCGCAAAGCAGACAGGCTACATAGTCCGCGAGGAGCTCACAAACGACCCCAACGCTGAGGTTGAGGACGTTGTAAAGCCCGGCGACGTTATCGACGCTGTTGTTATCAAGGTTGACGACAACGTTGGTACTGTTGCTCTGTCCAAGAAGCGTGTTGACGCGGCTCTTGGTCTTGAGAAGCTTCAGACTGTCAAGGAAGCAAACGAAACAATCGAGGGCAAGGTTGCTCAGGTTGTAAAGGGCGGCGTAATCGTAATTTACGAGAACACGAGAGTGTTCATTCCCGGCTCGCACACCGGTATTCCGCGCGGCGGCAAGCTCGAGGACCTCGTTGGCAAGCCCGTTAAGTTCAAGATTATCGAGGTAAGCAACGAGCGCGGCGGCAGAGTTGTCGGCTCTATCCGTCAGGCAAACAAGGAAGTTCGCGACGCAGCTAAGGCTAAGTTCTGGGAAACCATCGAGGTTGGTCAGAAGTTCGAGGGCGAGGTTCGCTCAATCGAGAGCTACGGCGTGTTTGTTGACATCGGCGCAGTTGACGGTCTTGTTCACACCGCTGATTTGACTTGGAACCGCGTAGGTCACCCCAAGGATATCGTTAAGGTTGGCGACAAGATTAACGTTATCGTAAAGTCGTTCGACCCCGAGAAGAAGCGCGTTTCGCTCTCCGCGAAGGACCCCGAGGACAATCCTTGGACAAAGTTCGTTTCGGAGTACAAGAAGGGCGACGTTATCAAGGCGACAATCGTTTCGATTACCGAGTTTGGTGCGTTTGCGCAGATTATCCCCGGCGTTGACGGTCTTATCCACATCAGCCAGATTTCCACGGAGAGAGTTGCAAGCATTGCTTCCGTTCTCACTGTTGGACAGGAGGTTGACGTTAAGATTATCGAAATCGATGAGGAGCGCGAGAGAGTAAGCCTCTCCATCAGAGCGCTTTCCGAGGACGCTGAGCCCGCTGAGGAAGCAACCGAGGAGTAATTTCCGATAATTAGTGAAAGCCGTTTCCGATGCGTCGGGAACGGCTTTTTTGAAATTCGTGAGGTGCAAAATGGGAGATGTTATTTTTGCTGGCTTGCTTGGTTTGGCAGCGATAGCCGCGTTTGTTTTCAGCGTGCGCTCGTTCAGGGAAAAAGGCTTTCTGCTCAACAACGCCTTCATTTACGCCTCACCTCAGGAGCGCGAAAAGCTCGACAAAAAGCCGTATTACAGGCAGAGCGCGGTAGTGTTTTTACTGATAGGAGTAATTCTCGCGGTGAACGCCGCCGATGTTTTGCTGAAAACGGGCTGGCTGTTTTATGTGGTAATGGGACTCGCGGGAGTCGCGATAATTTACGCGATAGTTTCAACCGCGATAATAATGAAAAACGAAAAATCCAAATAAAAATCGCCCGAAAGCTCTCGCAGTCTTTCGGGCATTTGTTTATCGCAGAAAAATCAGCTTTCGCAGCTCATCAAGATTTTCACCGTAAAACGGCGCGGTATCGCGCAGTAAATCGGGATTTTTCTCGCTTTTGTCAAACACCGCCGCCGTGATAAATCCCGCAGCTTTCGCTGTTTGAACAGCGGTGAGCGAGTCCTCGAAAACAACGGTTTCTTGCGGGTTTGTTCCGAGCAATTCCGCGGCTTTCAGAAAGATATCGGGCGAGGTTTTCGCGCCGTGCTCCGAACAGGAAAAAATCCCCGAGAAGTGCTCGGAAATGCCCGTTCTTGCGAGGGCGGCTGAGGCGAGATTTTTGTCGGCGGCTGTCGCGAGAGCCGTCTTGATATCGAGCATTTGAAGCGAGCCGAGAAGCCGCTTCACGCCGCTTTTGAGCGGAGCTTCGCTTGTGTAAACGCTCTCGGACAGCTCGTTCAGCCTTGCTATAATTTCCTCCTCGGACATCGAAAGCGCGTATTCACGCTTGAAAAACGCCGCACTCTCGGGCAGCGACAAATCCCATATCTTGTCTCGCAAGTCTTCTTCGGGCACAATATCCCGTGATTGCAAGAAGCGTTCTCCCAGATTTTCCCACATATTCGTGCTGTCGAGCAGCGTTCCGTCAAGGTCAAAAATCGCGGCTTTTATCATAGAAATCCCTCACAAAATGTGTTCCAAAAACGTTTTCACGCCGATTATCACCAGTACAATTCCCCCGAAAAGCTCCGCCTTCGCGCCGAGAAGCAGCCCGAATTTTCGCCCGCCGAAAACGCCTGCGAGGGAAATCGCGAAGGTTACCGTGCCGATAAAAGCTGCGGCGGGAACGATTTTCACGCCGATTGCCGCGAAAGATACCCCGACCATCAGCGCGTCAATGCTTGTCGCGGCTGCTTGAAGCAGAATTGTCGGGAAGGACAGGCTTTTCACGTCGCACTCGCAGTCGTTTTCGCGAAGCTCACGGACGCTTTCGATTATCATTTTCCCGCCGATAAACCCGAGAACACCAAGCGCTATGTAATGGTCAACGGACGAAATCAGCCCCGCGAACCCGCACCCGAGAAAGTATCCCGCAATCGGCATCAGCGCTTGAAAAAGCCCGAACATAAAAGCGATAAGCGCGCCTTTTCTGCGGCGTTTCAGGCTGAAGCCGTCGGCGAGCGCCACGGCAAACGCGTCTGCGGAAAGCCCCGCGGCGACAAGAAAAAGTTCGATAATCGACATAAAACCACCTTTTTTCGACGCTATCGCATAGTGCCGACTGAAGATTTTAGGTAAGCGCGGCTTGGTTTTTACGTCTTTTTGCGGGAATTTTGATGAAACGGAGTTTTCCCGACAATTTTCGCAGAAGCGGATTTTTACGAAATCACTCGTCAGCCGCCTGCGCGAGAAGCTTTGAGTACTTGTTTGCGAATTCCTCGAAGCAGCCGTTGTCGAGAGCCTCGCGGATTTTCTCCATAAGCTCGTTGTAGAAGTAAAGGTTATGGAGAACGCAAAGCCTGCCGCCGAGCTGCTCGTCAGCCTTGAAAAGATGCCGGATATAAGCGCGCGAGTGGTTTCGGCACGCGGGGCAGCCGCAGTTCTCGTCAATCGGGCGGGAGTCGGTTTTGTACGCCTCGTTTTTGACGTGGAGAATTCCCTTCCAAGTGAACAGCGTTGCGTGACGTGCGTTTCGGCTCGGCATAACGCAGTCAAACATATCGATACCGCGGCGCACGCCCTCGATAAGATTTGACGGAGTGCCGACGCCCATCAGATAATGCGGCTTGTTGACAGGCGCGTAGGGCATAACGACATCGAGAATGTGATACATCACCTCGGCGGGTTCTCCGACCGCAAGTCCGCCGACCGCGTAGCCGTCCAAGTCCATCTCGGCGATTGTTTTCATATGTTCGATACGGATATCGTCATAGGTTCCGCCCTGATTTATCGCGAAAAGGAGCTGCTTTTTGTTAATCGTCTCGTCAAGCGAATTCAGCCGCTCCATCTCGTTTTTACAGCGCACCAGCCAGCGCGTTGTTCGTTCAACCGACTTTTTCACATAGTCAACGGGCGCGGGATTTTCAATGCACTCGTCAAACGCCATCGCGATAGTCGAAGCGAGCTTTGACTGAATTTGCATACTCTCCTCGGGACCGATAAACAGCCGTCTGCCGTCGATATGTGAAGCGAAATACACGCCCTCTTCCTTAATTTTACGCAGCTTGGCAAGAGAAAATACCTGAAATCCGCCCGAGTCTGTCAGAACAGGCTTGTCCCAATTCATAAATTTTTGCAGACCGCCCATTTTATACACAACGTCCTCTCCCGGACGAAGATGAAGGTGATAGGTATTGCAAAGCTCAACCTGCGTTTTAATTCCCTTGAGGTCAATGCTCGAAACCGCGCCTTTTATAGCCGCAGCAGTTCCCACGTTCATAAAAAACGGCGTTTCGATATCCCCGTGAACCGTGTGCAAAACGCCGCGCCGCGCGAGTTTTTCCGTTTTCAATAATTCAAACATAATTTCTCCTTTTTAATAAGCACAATATACATTATTATAACATAATAAGCCCGCGGTAACAAGACAAATTTTATTTTTCGTCAAAATCAACATAAATCGGGGGAAAATTTTGTTTGAAATGCAATTCCGGTGAAACGTTTACAGGACTTGTATTTATCGGCAAAATAGAGTATAATTTAAGATAGGATATTGTTAAAGCAATATCAAAATAAGGAAGGATGGTATCAACCAATGAAATTCGGACATTTTGATGACGCCGCAAAGGAGTACGTCATCACTTCCCCGCGCACGCCTTATCCGTGGATAAACTATCTCGGAACTCAGGGCTTTTTCTCGCTGATTTCCAACACGGCGGGCGGTTACAGCTTCTACAAGGACGCGCGTCTGCGCAGAATTACGCGCTATCGCTATAATAACG
>CAMEQX010000133.1 GCA_945933905.1 uncultured Clostridia bacterium | reverse complement strand
CGCTCATCAGCACGCAGTAGCTCTGCACCGAGCCGCGCCCGACGCGCCCGCGAAGCTGATGGAGCTGCGAGAGCCCGAATTGCTCGGCGTTTTCGATGAGCATAACTGCGGCGTTCGGCACGTCAATTCCCACCTCGATGACCGTGGTTGAAATCAGCAGCTTGAGCCGATTTTCGTGAAAATCCCGCATAACCGCCTCTTTTTCAGCCTGCTTCATTCGCCCGTAAAGCAGCCCCGTCGGTATCCCCGCGAACTCGCCGCGCGTGAGATTTTCGTAGTACTTGACCGCGCTCTGCTTCTCGGACGCAGCCTCGTTTTCCTCGCCCAGCGGGCAAACGATGAACGCCTGCAAACCCATCGCGATGTGCTTTTTGATGAACGCGTAAAGCCGCTTGCGAAACGACGTTTCAACCGCGTAGGTCTTGACGGGGAGCCGTCCGAGCGGCATTTCGTTGATGACGGAAACGTCGAGGTCGCCGTACATTATCAGCGCGAGCGTGCGCGGAATGGGCGTCGCGGACATCGCGAGAATATGCGGATTTGCGCCCTTTTCGGCGAGCTCGGAGCGCTGATAAACGCCGAAGCGGTGCTGTTCATCGACAATCGCGAGCCCGAGCCGCTTTATCGCGCTGCTGCGTAGAATTAGCGCTTGCGTGCCGATTAGCACGTCGATTTCACCCGCCGCGGCTGCCTCACGAACGCGTTTTTTCTCGGTAGCCGAAAGCGCCCCCGACAGCAGCCCGACCTTTATCCCGAGCGGCTCCAAAAACGCGCGAAACGTCTCGCAGTGCTGCGCGGCGAGGACTTCGGTCGGCGCCATCACGGTTGTCTGAAAGCCGTTTCGCTGCGCAAAAAACGCGGCTGCGGCGGCGACAAGCGTCTTTCCAGAGCCGACGTCGCCCTGAACAAGCCGGTTCATCGGGTACAGCTTTTTCATATCGGAAACGCAATCTGAAATTGCTCGGAGCTGCGCGTTTGTCGGCGTGAACGGCAGCGATTTGTAAAATTCTTCCAGCGAAACCTCGGTCATAACCGCCCCCGAGAGCGATTTTCCGCGCGTTTTGAGCCTAGCCAGCCCGAGCTTCAGCGCCAAAAGTTCCTCAAAAACGAGCCGTTTTCTCGCGGATTTGTACTCCTCGCGAGTTTTCGGGAAGTGGATTTTATGCACGGCTTCGCTTTCACTTAACAGAGAGTATTTTTTTACAACACTCTCGGGAAGCCTTTCGTCAATTTGCACAAATTCCAGCGCAGAGGCGATATTTCTGCTGACAATATCCCGCGAAAGTCCTGCTGTTAAGGGATATTTCGGGATTAAGCCTGTTTTGTCCGACGGGAGAAAAACCGGTGAGCTGACCTGTTTGTTGTGCTCGTCACCCGTTATCTTCCCGAAGAAAATATACTCTTTGTATAATTCAAGCTTATCGAACGCGAACTTTGAGTTGAAAAAAACCGCAGTGATTTCGCTCTCGCCGTCCGTGAGCAGCACCTTGTAGATTGCCGTCCGCGAATAGTACGAAAACGGCGACTGCTTTCGGTCAACGGTCGCCCGAAACGCACCCGTCTCGCCGAGCTCTAAATCGCGTATTTTAGCGGGATTGGTGAAGTCGATGTAGTCCCTCGGGTACAGCCGAACGAGCTGCTCGACGGTCGAAATTCCGAGTTTTTTGTAAAGCTCGGCGCGCTTTGGTCCAACGCCTTTTAGGTAAGTTATTTCCATAAGTGTAAACTTTTTCCATACAAATTTCCCCGCAAAAACGCGGGGAGTGTGTTATTTAGAGCAAATGTTCAGGTTAAATTGCACAAAAACGTTTGTCAAATCGCTTAGGGCAAATTGCACAAAAACGTGAACAACATAATTTCATTCAACTGAAATTATGTAATAATACACAGGTTGTCCACCGTTTACAAGCGCGATTTCGACGTCCGAGCCGATCTTATTTTGCAACTGTTCATACGCTTCACTTGCATCTTCATCGCTTACATCGGCTCCGTAAATCACGGTCATATAGTTCGCGGAGGAGCCGCAAAGCCGCTTGGCAAGCTTAACGAGCGCCTTTTCCACGGTTTTTTCGGCGAAAACGATTTTGCCATTATCCATCGCCAAAATTTCACCTTGCTTGATTTTATGCCCATCATACTCCGAGTCGCGAACTGCGTAGGTTATCTGCCCGCTTCCGACGTGGTCGAACGCCTCGGTCATCGCGGCGCGGTTGGTCGAAAAATCGGCGCTCGGGTCAAAATTCATCATCGCGGAGATGCCCTGCGGGATATTTCGCGTCTGGAGCACGCAGACGTTCCTGTCCGCGAGCCGCGCCGCCTGCTCCGCCGCCATAATTATGTTCTTGTTGTTTGGCAGCACGAACACGTTTTTCGCGGGCGTCTGCCCGATTGCCTCGAGGATGTCCTCGGTGGACGGGTTCATCGTCTGCCCGCCGCTCACAACGTTGTCGGCGCCGAGGTCCTTGAACAGCGCCTCCAGCCCAGCGCCCGCGGCTACTGCAACGAAGCCGATTTCGTTCACCGGTTCAACGGGAGATTTGCGATTTTTCTTGGAAGCTTTTACCAAATTATCCGTCTTTTCAAACAAATTTACGACAGAAACTTTGGTTAAACTGCCGAATTTTAACCCCTCTTCAAGCGCTTTTCCGGGGTGATTTGTATGAACATTCACGCGGATAAAATCGTCGTCATCAGCGATTGTGATGCTGTCGCCGATGGTCTCGAGGTAGGCGGAAAGCGCCGTCGGGTCCTTCGAGCCCGCGCCCTTTCGCACGACAAACTCCGCGCCGTACTCGAATTTCTTCTCCGCCTGCGCAGCCTCCGCGGCAGCGGCGTTAGGCTTTTTGTCGGACTCATCGGGGACGATTTTCCCGTCCGAAATCACGCTCTGCATACCCTCCAAAATTACGACGAAGCCCATTCCGCCCGCATCGACAACCCCCGCCTTTTTCAGCACGGGGAGCAGCTCGGGCGTGCGCTCGAGCGACTTTTTCGCCTCATCAATAAACAGCGCGAGAAAGTCGGCTGAATTGGCTCCCTGAGCCGCCTCGGCGGTGTTTTCCCAAGCCTCGCGCGCGACAGTCAGAATGGTGCCCTCGGTCGGCTTCATCACGGACTTGTACGCCGCGTCAACGCCGAGTTTCAGCGCCGCGGAGAGCTCGGCTGCGGTCGCCTCGGACTTGCCCGAAAGCCCCTTGGAAAGCCCTCTGAACAGCAGCGAGAGGATAACGCCCGAGTTTCCGCGAGCACCGCGAAGCATCGCCGAAGCCGCTTTTTTCGCGGCCTCGCCGACGGGCGCGTCATCGGGAATGTTGGACAGCTCGCCGATTGCGTTGCCGATGGTCATTGACATATTTGTGCCCGTGTCGCCGTCGGGCACGGGGAACACGTTAAGCTCGTCCACCTCAACACGTTTATTGCGCACGTTATTTGCTCCCGAAATGACTGCGTCGCGCAGCAGCCTACCGTTGATTGACATTACAAAAATTCCCTTCCAAAATCTATTTTTTTACCCTCAAAAAAGGGCAGTTTTTTGCATCAAAATTGATGTGAAAATTGGGCTGATTTTTACCCTTGAAAATACCCTTGAAAATACCCTCAAAATTACCCCGAAAATTACCCGAAAATTACCTCAAAAATCGGGTATTTTTTTAGCAAAAAATAGACCCGCAAATGCGATTGTAGAGCCGTTTCTCGAGGTTTGGTTTTAGGCTATTTTTTTGCAAAAATCAAGGCTGAAAAATACCCTCAAAAATACCCTCAAAATTACCCCGAAAATTACCTCAAAAACTGGGTGTTTTTTTAGCGAAAAAATAGGGCGAATTTACACGCGAATTGAGTCCACAAAAACGTTGACTTTTTCGACCTCTAAACCCGTCGCGCGCCGCACCGTGTAGGAGACCTTGTTGATGATTGATTTCGAGACCGCGTTTATGTTCACGCCGTACATCAGCGAAATGTGCAGGTCAATCGTGAGCGCGCCCTCGTTGAATTCGACCTTCACGCCGCGCGCGAAATCCCGCTTATTCGGCTTGGGGAGCGCCGCCGCGAGCGTTTCGCGGAACCCGCGCACGTTCATTGCGATTACCCCGAAGCAGTTCGTGACCGTGTTCCCGATGAGCTCGGTGAAAAAGTTCGCGGAAAAAGAAATTTTGCCGACGTGATTTTGCAAAGTTACCATAATTTCCCTCCGTTCGTAAAATTCCTAACCTCATTATACCACATCTCGCGCGAAAAAACAGCACTTTTTTGGCTTTTCGTCATTTTGCACAAATCAAATTTCTGCAAGTCCCGCGCCGACGGGTTTCGCGACGACTGTAAACATTTCGGGGAACTCGCGTGCCGCTGAAGCCGCTTCCTGAGCCGTTTCGTACACCCCGAACACCGCCGAACCGCTCCCTGTGAGCAGCGCCCCGAGCGCACCTGTTTCGCGGAGCTTTGCTTTTATGGAAGAAATTTCCATGTCGGCGTAAATTTCCTCGAAGACGTTGTACAACTCCTCGTGATACCGCGAACCCGCATTACAAAAGGCTTCAAGCGCTTTTCTCGGGGGAACGGGCTTTTCGTCGTACAGCTTGTAGGCGGCTTGCGTCGGGCAGCGGAATTTTGGCTTCACGATAAGGTAAAACCGCTCCGGAAGCGGCTTCAGCGGCTCTATCAGCTCGCCTATTCCGCGACAAACCGAAATTCCCCCCGTCAAGCAAAACGGCACGTCTGCGCCGATTTCCGCGGCGAGCGACAAAAGCTCGTCAGACCGCATCGGAAGCCCGCTCAGCTCGTTCAGCGCGTACAAAACCGCCGCCGCGTCCGCGCTTCCGCCGCCAAGTCCCGCGCCGTCGGGAATTCGCTTTTCGATGTGAATTTTCGCGCCGAAATCCCCGCCAACCCGCTCTGCAAAACGCTTCGCGGCTTTGTA
>CAMEQX010000132.1 GCA_945933905.1 uncultured Clostridia bacterium | reverse complement strand
GTGCTTTTTATGCACATTTTGATGTCGTTTAACGTAATGTATGACGCGGGAACTTTTTCGGCGTTATCCACATCAAGCGGATTTTTTGGCATTCCCGTGCAGATTATCACGGATATTTTGATGTATTTAACGGCGGCGGTTACGTTGATTTCGGGCATAAAGTATCTCTACGATTACCGCGAGTATGTTGACCCGAAAAAGTGAGGAAACGATGAGCGACAAAGTTTTACAGCAGGATTTGAGTGAAAAAGCGCCAAATCGCCCGCAAATGCTGATAGCGCAGCTTCTTTTCCGCGAGAAGCCCGAGGCTTGCCCTGTTGAAAAGGCGAAGGCGGCGGTTGAAAAATATTGCGGTGAGATAGGTGAAATCGGCGAAAAGCCCGATTTTCTGATGTTCCCCGTGAACAGATACAAGGTTGATTTTGAGGACAAGCCCGATGGCAGAAGCTGCCCCCAGGGCGTGCCCGTGCTCGCGTGTTTTATGCAGCCGTTTGAGTTCAAGATGGAGCTTGACGAGCTGACGCGCTCGCAGTTCTGGGATATGGAAAACGGCGCGGAGTTTGTAGGTCAAGTGAAATACGAGGTTGTGGTTCACGCGATGTTGTCGTCGGGGCTTTCGTACACCGAGCAGGCGGAGCTTTTCATAAAGCAGCTTGACGCGGCGGTTGAGATGTACCCGACTTGCGAGGCGATTTATGTGACGGGCTCGGGAAAACTCACTCCGACGGCAAAATTCCTCTCGGACAGGCAGTGGGATATGGGCGCGCGCTTCATAAATGCCGCGGTAAACGTGCGTTTTTTCAACATTCAGGGCACGGGCGATATGCTTATCGACAGTCTCGGAATGTACACGCTTGCGCTGCCCGATGTTCAGCTTCACTTTCACTCGCTTGACCCGAACGACGTCGTGAGATATGCGTACAACATTCTCGATTATCAGTTCAAGAACGATTTCCCGATTGACAACGGCGACAGCCTTGACGGAATAGGCGCGGACGGAAATATCGATATTAACGTTCAGTGGCGCGCGCGTTACGAGGACTCGCTTGTGCAGCCGCTTCGCCCCGTGCTTGACATAAACTGCGGTGAATTCGCCTCAGGAACAAGAAATTAAACGAAAATCCCGAGCTGAAAACTCGGGATTGTTTTTATTCGGTAATGATTTTGTACATCTCGGGACGGCGGTCGCGGAAAACGCCCCAGCTCATACGAAAATCGCGGATTTCATCGAGGTCGTATTCGTGAAGGAGAACCGTTTCCTCGTCAGCGCCCGCGCAGACTTCGATTTTGCCGGTTTCGTCCGTGAGGAAGCTTCCTCCGTAGAATTTCAGCTCGCTTTCCTGAAACGCGTTTTTGTCGTCGGGAACAACCTTTTCAATTCCGATACGATTTGCCGCGATAACGGGAACGAGGTTTGCTGCGGAGTGACCTTGCATACAGCGCTGCCAGTGACCTTTGCTGTCGCAGTCGAGGATAGGCTCGCTTCCGATTGCCGTGGGGAAGAGAAGCAGCTCCGCTCCCATAAGCGCCATAGACCGCGCCGTTTCGGAAAACCACTGGTCCCAGCAAATTCCAACGCCGATTGTCCCGCAAGACGTGTTCCATACCTTAAAGCCCGTGTTTCCGGGGGTGAAATAGAACTTTTCCTGATAAAAATGGTCGTCAGGAATATGCCGAGCAGCTTTCCGCTGTCGAGAATTGCAATGCTGTTGTACAAAACGTTCACATCGCGCTCGTAAAAGCTTATCGGGATAACCGCCGAAAGTTCCTCGGAAATCGGCAAAAATCGCTTTACAGCGGGGTTTTCTTCGACGGGAAAAGCAAGGTCATAGTAATCATACCGCCGTTCCTGACAGAAATATTTCGTCTCAAAAAGCTCGGGCAGGAGGATAATTTTCGCTCCCATTTCAGCCGCTTTTCGCACAAGCGCCTCGGCTTTTTCAAGCGATTTTTCGCGGGTTTCGGGAACGCTCATCTGAATTGCCGCCGCAGTAACCTTTCTCATAAAATCACCTTATTTCACAAACATTTCTCGAAAACCATATCAAAAATCCTGAAATAGTGCATATCTTCGAGATTCCAGGTTGTCGTTTCAGAAACCGCTTCATAGCTTATAACATAAGTTTTTTCGCTTTTGCCTGTTATGACGCGGTGAATAAAAGACATTGTGCCCTGTTCAACAAGCTTTTCATAAACGGCGGGGTCTTTCTCGGAAAAACGCTTTGAGTTGTTTGTAATCATCGTGCCGTTTTTATAGTATTTTTCAAGCTCTTCGCTGTACAAGTAGTCGATTGTGTCTTTGATTTTCTTTGAATTGAGGAGCTTTTTCCCGCACTGCGCGACAACCTCGCGGTCGGTTTTGTTGTAAACGATAATTCTCTCTACACCGAAATATGTGACGATATCGTTCAAAATATTGTCAAGCGGATAGTCCTTGTTTTCAAGCACCATACTTGTGATTTTGCAGACAACCTCGCTCTTTTCGATACCTCGGCTGCCGAGAAGACCGGCGGTTTTTATTCCCGAGCGCAAAATGCTTTCAACCGAGCCGTGCTTTTCCCTGTCGTAGAGGACATAGCGGTTTTTGCCCTTGCTTTTCGCGCGGTAGAGTAAGCAGTCCGCTAGCTTAAACAGCTCGTCATAGGAAGCGTCAATATCATCGGGATAGACCGAAAGACCGATTGAGGTCGTGACGTGAAAGCCGTCAAGCTCGTCCTTGTATGCCGCGGCAACGGAGTTTTTGATTGCGCGGAGAACATTTCTGATATGTTCCTTGCTATCGAAATTGTCGAAAATCAGCAAAAATTCATCTCCGCCGATACGTCCCGCTTTTCCGAAGCCTTCTGACTGCGCCTCGATAATTGACGCGCACTTTTTAAGCACCTCGTCGCCCTTTGCGTGACCGAAATTGTCGTTTACATTCTTGAAGTCATCGATATCAATGATAGCGATTGCCGTGGGGAGATTGAGCTCGTTTATTCTGCGCTTTGCGAAATTTGTGATGTTATCCTTGAGGAAAAGACCGGTGAGCTGGTCGCGGCGGACAAACTCGTGGTTTGAGGACTTGTAGGGGTCGCCTATTCTGCCGACAGTCATTATGTGAACATCATCGAAATAAATCGCCGTACCCGTGAGATGAAGGCTGGACTTTCCCTGTTTGCTTTCAATCATATATTCGATGCTGCGGGTGCCGTTTTTCAGCTCCGTGCAGAACTTTTCGACAACCTCGCGGCAATCCTCGGAAACCCGCGCTACAAGCGACTTTGACCATTCATCGATAGGCTGATTTCCGATAATTTCCTTCCCGATATCATAGCGATAGCAGACCACGGAATTATCCTTCGGGTCGTAGGTATAGTAAATATTTTCATACTGCGCGAGAAGAGCGATTGTTTCCTTTTCACGAAGAAGCTGACCGCAATAGCCGTTAAACAGGCGCTCGATTTCAAACATTCTCACCTCTATGCTGTCGTTTGGATTTTTCTGCGAAAGACAACAAGCCATAGGGATAAGATTTCCGTTTTCGGCAAAGGCATTCAGAACAAAAACGTTCCCGAAATTCTTTTCCTCGCATACTTTTTCCAGCGATTTTGCAGACTCCTCCGAAAGAATTCTGTCAAAGGTGCTGTAAAGGCGCGCGCCGAGAAACGTGTAAAACGCCGCGTTTATTTCTCTGAATTCGTAACCCGTGGGGTTGAACTTGAATTCGTACATCATTCCCGTTTGATTATCCATTTTAGCCTCGTTGATAAATAATAATTAAATAAAGATATTTCATTTATTATAACATATTTCACATTTTTTGTCAAGGACAATCGCAGAATTTTGTCGAAATTCAAGCACATAAAAAGCGTTTTCAGGAAAAGAAAGGTAATTTGTGCATAAAAAAAGCCGCTTGAGGTGTCGGAATATGATAAAAATATATAAAAATGAAAGAAAATAACGTAAAAAATTCAAAAATTGTTGACAAGGGGAAGAAACTGTGTTATATTATATAAGTAAAGATACGGATTGAATTATCCGAAAAAAGAGAGGAGTTTTATCAGATGAAGAAAATTTTAGCAGTTCTTGCAGCGGCAGTTATGGCGCTTTCGTGCGCGGGCTGTAATACCGCGGGCAGCGAAAAGAAAAAGCTGAAGGTTGGCTCGGACGTGGCTTATCCGCCCTTCGAGTATATGGACACCGACGGACAGACTCCTATCGGCGTTGATATGGAGCTTGCGGCGGCGCTTGCAGACAAGATGGGCAGAGAGCTTGAAATCTGCAACGTAGGCTGGGACGGTATTTTCGCGGGACTTGAAAAGGGCGACTATGACGTGGTTATTTCCGCAGTTACAATCACCCCCGACAGACTTGAGAAGTTCATTTTCTCCGACCCGTACATTGAGAACTGGCAGTCCATTGTTGTAATGGCAGACGCAGCGAAAAAGCCCGCTTCTCCCGCTGAGCTTGACGGTCTGAGAGTAGGCTATCAGGAGGAAACCACTTCCGATATTTACCTCACCGAATTTATCGCGAAGAACAACATCAAGGTTCAAACCTCCGAGTACGCGACCGTTATGAACGCTTACGAGGACCTTGCGGCAGGACGTCTTGACGCGGTTATTTCCGACAGCACGGTTGCTGCGCGTTACATTGCCGATACAAAGTACGTTCAGTCTTGGCTCCAGAGCGAAGGCGAGCCCGAGCTGTTCGGCGTTTGCATTCCTAAGGACAACACCGCTCTCCGCGATGAAATCAACAAGGCGATGGCTGAACTCAAGAAGGACGGCACGCTTGACAAGATTCTCAACACATATTTCTGATATCATTAAGCAAAACAGCAAGGCAGGCATTGTTTGTCTGCCTTGTTTTAAGTTATCGAATTAAGGAAGGTAAAATATGAAGGAAAATCCCGCTGTTGAAGAGAAAAAATCAAATCC
>CAMEQX010000131.1 GCA_945933905.1 uncultured Clostridia bacterium | reverse complement strand
GTCGCGGTAAATCTCACGGACATATTCCCGATAATCCTCGAAGGAATAGCCCGCTTTCAGCCCCAAGCCCTCGGATTTGACAGCTTTATCCCAGTCCGCCGCGCCGATTTCACCCGCGTTGTCGAGCATAGAAAAAAGCTTCGGGTTGCCGTAATTCAACGTGTAGAAGGACGTTGTGTAGGAGTCGCCAAAGGTCATTCTCCCGTCGGAAATTATGCTTCCGTTTTTCTCCGTAAACGCGCGGTTGTCCTTAATCGAGCTTTCCACGCGCATTTTTGACGGCGTGAACATATAGCTTGTGTTGTACAGGCGGTTTGTGTAGCTGAGCTTGATTTCCCTGTAATAATCACCCCAGCAGCTCTCGTCAAATTTGTTTATCGCGCACATCGTTTCGATTGTATCAAACATTCTGGAGCGAGAATTTTCCTGCGTGTTAAACAGCCACTTGTTTCCCGCGAAATCTTCGCCTATGCAGCCTATCAGCTTCAGGTTTCCGACAATGCCGCTGTTGCTGTCGATGCTGATTTCAAGCACCTCGGCGCCGTTGCTGTTAAGCCCCGCGAGAAAGCTTCCCTCGTCCGAAAATCCTACGCCCCCGTATTGCTCGGACGGGTGAACAATAAGCCCGACAAGCTTTTGCGCGTATAAAGCGACGGTGCTGCAAACGCTTTTAGTGATATGCCAGTCATAAGGCTCTTTCGGCGCGGGCAGAGCAAGAACTCCCACGCAAAGCGCCAGCACAAAAGGCGATATCCGCGCGAGATGCTCTTTGTTGCTTGAATTTCCGTCCTTTTTCCACTTTCGCTGAATTTCTTCTGCAAGGTGAACCAAAACCACAAAGCAAATCAGCGCGAAGGTCGTTTTGGCGATATCCCATTCGGCTATAATTCCCGCTATGCTGTAACCAAGCAGCGCCGCTGAAACCGCTCTTTTCGCCCAAATGTTTTTCGATGTGAAAACCCCTGCGGCAACGGCTGTTATCGAGAAAAGCAAAATCCAGCCCAGCCACGCAAACTCGCTTAAAACGGCGCGCCGTCCCTCGTCGCCCGCGATAATCAAGGTCACAATCAGGAAAACCGCGACTATTCCGATACAGCGCAGACGGTTCTTTTTGCTGATGTGCCGCAGAATTATTATCCACAAGGGAACAGCAAGGCAGACGATATATCCGAGAAGGCTCCCCGAGGGCATACCCGTAAATCTGCCGAAAAAGTTGACCAAGAGCACGGACAGCGGCAAAATATGTATGATATCGTACAGAATGTTCATTATCCCATCACCTCCATCAAATCGGTATGAGGTGAAAGGTAAATCAAATCCGTTCCCGTGTGACGCGATAAATCGGGGGCGGATTTTCGGTCATCGGAAATAAAGCAGATGATTGTGCGCAGATTGTTTTCCTCAAAAACGTTCAGCAGTCTCTCCAAATCGCTGTCCCAAAGCGACACGACAAGAAAAATCATCGAGCTTTCAAGTATATCCATTCTCCGCAGAATTTCTTCGCACAAAAGCTCGTGTGTGTTCATCTGCGAAAAGGTAACCTCCGACAGCCTGTCATAAAAATCCTCGAAATCCGCCGTTTTGCCGATGGGAAGACGGACAAGCTCACGATTGAAATGATATTCGGCGGCGCTTACGTTGTTTCTGCTGAAATAATACGCAAGAGCAAGCGTGGTTTCGAGCATTTTGTTTTCCGAGGGAAGAAAGACGTGCTGCGAGGAGCTGAACCTGAAAGTTCCCGTAATTATCGAGATTTCGCGGTGCTCCGTGCCGATTTGATTTCGCGTCATAAGTGTATTTGTTCGCGCGTACTGACTCCAGTTTATCAGCCTTCGGTCGTCGCCCGAAGCATACTCTCTGCTCAGAACATCAAGCTCGGTTTTGCTGCTCTCGGAGCTTCTCGCCGCGTCCGAAAGCTCGATTTCGCCGAGCCGCTCGATTTTCACAAGCTGCGGCTTAACAACCGCGTGAACGCACTCCTTGTTCTTGTACCTTATCCGAAAAAGCCGAAAGAAATCCTGTATCTCGATTTCCTTTATCCCGACCTCGTATTCTCCCCTGTACTTGCAGATAAGATTTGTTTCCTTTTCAATGCGCGTGTGCGGAGAAAGCTCGTATTCGGTCTCGCTGTCAAGACCTGTGATTGTTGAAAAGGACGAAAAGAAATTTACTCGAATTCCGCAAAAGAGCAAGTGATATTCGTTTAC
Organism: uncultured Clostridia bacterium; assembly: GCA_945933905.1. Taxonomy (GTDB): domain Bacteria; phylum Bacillota; class Clostridia; order Oscillospirales; family Ruminococcaceae; genus CAG-115. The sequence continues at coordinate 2,719 of CAMEQX010000131.1, read as the reverse complement.
AAGAGAAAAATGATAGCGCACGGGCTCATTCACCGACGCGTATCTCTGCTCGACCTTTTGATAGATGTGAAATAAAATGTAAACCGCGAGCAGATAAAGCAAGGAAATTATCGGCAAAAGCGTGAGCGCGGCAAAAAAGCCATAGCTCACCGCCCCGCCGCGAAAGCTTATTCCCACAAGCGACAAAGCCCACAAGCAAAGCCAGATTATCCTGTTTCTCTTCATTGAAAAAGCTCCTGTCAATACGGAATTTTTGCGCTTCTAATCAGATTTTCCAGAATTTTATCCTTGTTTTCCTTTGCAATTCTCGCTTCGGGCGAAAGCGAAAGTCTATGCCCGAGAACCTGTTTTGCAACCGCCTTGATATCATCGGGCTTTACAAAATCCCGTCCCTCGAGAAAAGCCTTCGCCTGAGACGCCTTCACAAGCGCCAAAACAGCTCTCGGGCTCACTCCGAGGACAAATCTTTTCTCGTTTCGCGTGAGGTCGGCGATATTTCGCGCATAGCCGATAACGTCCTCTTTTATCGTAATCGCACAAACCTTTTTCCTGATTTCAACAACGTCCTTTGCCGTGATAACGCTTTCCACGGTATCGCTGTACTTCCCCTCAAGCATATTCCGAACCATTCGCAGCTCCTCGTCCGCGTCGGGATAGCCAACATTCAGCTTCATCATAAATCTGTCTGTCTGCGCCTCGGGGAGCTGATATGTACCCATAAATTCAATCGGATTTTGCGTTGCGATAACCATAAACGGCTCGGGAAGCCTGTGCTTAACACCGCAGACCGTGGTCTGACCCTCTGCCATCGCTTCAAGCAGGCTTGACTGCGTTTTGGGAGAGGTGCGGTTGATTTCGTCCGCGAGAACAATTTGGTGCATTATCGCGCCCTCGCGGTATTCAAACTCGCCCGTTTTCATATTGAAAATCTCCGAGCCCATAACGTCCGTCGGGAGCGTGTCGGGAGTGAACTGAATTCTCCCGAAATCGCAGTCCACGGACTTCGCGATGGTGGAAGCAAGCGTGGTTTTTCCAACGCCGGGAACTCCCTCGAGAAGAATATGCCCGCCCGCAAAAAGACAAATCATCACGTTTTCGATGATTTCCTCGCTTCCGACAAAATACTCGCTTATGTGCTTTTTCAGCCTGTTTACCATCTCGGCTTCTCCTTTCAAATCACGTTTTTTTGACTAACGCTGTTTGATTTTTCACGGAACGCTTCCCGAAGAACTCCGTCACGCTCTCGCAAAACCGCTCTCTCGGGAAAACAACACGGTTTTTCACGTCAACAAGCCCGCTTAAATCCTCGGGGAAAACCGCCGTGTCCGCGATTTTGAGCAAGGGAATATCCATAGCGGTGTCGCCCGCGCAAATCGTCCGACTGCTCGGAGAAATCCGCTCTCTGAGCCGTTTCGCAGCGCTTCCCTTGTTTATCTCGACGGGAATTGCATAAACCTTCGCGCCCACGGCAAAGCACTCCACGCGCTCCCCCGCAGCACTTTTCAGCAGCTCCAGCGTGCGCTCGGGGCTGTCGGATTTTGTAAACAAAAACATTCCGTCAACCAGCCTTATCTCAAAGCTGCGGTGAATGTCATTCTCCATAACACTGCGGCAACGCGCAAGCTCGTCGGCGCATTTTTCCACGGCGTAAAGCGAATTCTCCGTCCATTCCCGCTCGGGCTTTCCGTCAATCAGCAGAGTGCCGCCGTTATCGACAAGCGCAAATTTCGGCGAAAATCCGCTCGGGAAATTTATGCGGAGATACTGCTCGATACTGCGCGTTGTGACGGGGATTACGCCGCTCAATTCGGGAAAAAGCTCGGCTTGGCGCGGCGTGATACAGCTTATCTCAGCGCCGTCCTTGAACTCGCAGACGATGTCCTCGGGGCGCTTTTTTGCCGCGGAGAAAATCAGCGTTCCGTCAATATCCGAGAAAATCAGCTCACACATTGTCCATCACCTTTATTATCCCGCACGCGCAATAATTCTCCAGCGGATATTCGCGCACCTCCACGCCCTTTTCCCGCGCAAGCTCCACAATATGCCGAGTGAGCGGGCTGTTTATGTCCTTGAGCAAAATCACCTCGGGAATTCGCCGCAGCAAAACCCGCGTTGTTTCGCCTATGCTTGGCTTCACAAGCTTGATGTCCGTCACGCCGAAAGCCGCCGCGATACGCTCGGTTTCCGCAAGACCGCTGCCGTTTTTCATCTCGGGCAAGCTGCGGCTGTCATAGGTCATCTCGCGCTCGATTGCCTCGATGAACTGATAGGTTCTGTCAACAGCGGCGAGTTCTCCGAAATAAGCCGCGCCGTGAAAATCATCGGGCTGAATTAAGCCGCTTTTCAGCACGGTTCTGCTGAACAAGCCCGAAACAACGCTGTTTAAGCACGCGCACGGGATAAACAAATCGTCGTGAGTTCCGCAAAGTCTGCAAAGCCCCGCAGGGTCCGCGAGCACGGCGATTTCGCACATTTTTTCCGGCAGCCGTCGATGAACTGTATTCCGTCAGCCGAGTGCCGCGCGAAAATGTACTCCAGCGCACGACGGTCAATCCCTCTGCCGACGATAATCGAAATCGAATAATGCGGCAGCGAAACGCCGTATTTCCGCCGAATATAGCGCTTTATCAGCACGCCGACGGGTGTTCCCGCTCTTGCGAGAGAAACCAGCACTGCGTTTTTGCCCTTTTCCGCCCAAATCGCCTCCGCAACCGTCTGC